>JANNBA010000087.1:0-12395 GCA_031384845.1 Bacteroidota bacterium | reverse complement strand
ACCAAAAACCCAAAATTTGCAAAACCACGCAAAAAAAGTGATACTAAAACAGCTCTGAAATGGCAACAAAACTCTATGATAACACGGTAGCGTGACAATGCTGCAGGTTCCGTTCAACCGGAGTTTATCTCATGGGCTATGCTTTTTGTCGGTATTTGATGATTGCAATTCATTGTTGGATTTCAGGGTCAATGAAAGGCTGGGTTTTTGTGCGATTCCTTACTGTACAATACGTTTAGATAATTCTACAAAATTGAATGTGGGAAGAATTATAGGATTATATCCCATATTTAATGTTAAATTTGAAATAAAAGTCCTAACATAAGGAAATGCAATTGCGGGTGCGTTTATTTCAAAAAACGGTGATTTTTTCATTTCTTCCGTTATTTGTTCTTTTGTACTGAATTGCGCAACGACATTTAAGTCTAAATTAAAAGTTTTTTCAGAATTTGATAATATTAACACAAAATTTATATGAAACTCGTTTAGGTTATCATTAAAAAATTTGTTATCTAATTTGAGTGATGTTTCTAATTCGGATGTAACATTTTTGTCTAATGTTTTAATATTAGATTTAATATCAGTAAATTGAATATGTTTAAGTCTTATTTGCATAATTTTAGGCTGCTAAAGCATAATTTCCTTCTCCAGCAAATTCAATAAAGGATTTTTTGGTGTTTTCATTTAATATTACCGAACTATCTGTTTTGAATGTAACAGTTTCTCCGTTGTTTAATTTTTGTTCAAGTTCTCTATTTTCTGCAAATATTAACCATTCTTTTATAAATTCAGAAGAATGACTATTTAATATTTCGTAAAATTTTTTTCTAACCTCTTCTGTATTTATCATAACTCTTGTTTTTGATTTCTTAAATATAGTGTAAAATTACAAATATCTTTTAATTCAAACACTACTATTTGAATTCTTTTTTTGTAATAGAAAATTCTTGAAGAATTTTCTTCGTATTTTATCGGTGATTGTATTCTAGTTTTGTTTTTACCATTGTTTGGTAAATCATCATAAATAATGCCTGAAATATTTAATTTTCGCCAATATTCGTCTGACAAATACTCATAAACTCGCAATAGTGTTACGGATTTATCAGCACTTTGCAATTTTTTTATACTTTCTTCAATTATTTCCTTGAAAAGAAAATAATCATTTTCAATAAATGTTGTGTTCAGAAAATTAGCAGTTTGTAAATTTGCTTTGTAAATGTCAAAAGTATTTTTTCCTTTATTGGTTTTATAATCTTCCCCATAATATTTCGCAAATTCTTCTTCTACCCAAAAATAATAGCCAGTACCAAGCCAAGCATCTGACGCATTGCATTCAATTGGTTCTATCAATTCTGAATTTTTTCTGTTTTCTTGCGAATGATAACCCACTAAATATTCTTTACCTTCAAAAATTTCTCTTTTCATAATTAAAAGCAAATATAAAAAGATTTCTTATATCCACAAAATTTGTAAAAAGGTATCGCCCAACTCATGAATATCCGCAACATCTTCACATTTACATCCATTTTTGGGTAGATTTGCGAAAGTTTGCTGCTTTTATTACTACAAATATATGTTTTTTTTTAAAATTATTTGATCATTTTTCAATTTTTTTCTATGATGCTGTCTAATGTTTTTGGATGAAATTCCTGCCGATATACAATTTAAAAACAAATAGCGATTAACATCCAACAAATAAGGTCTTGCAAACTCAAAAAGTCTCAATTCGCCCCGATGCAGCGGCATCCTTTTTGGATTTTCTTTTTCAGAAAATCCAAAAAGATATAGCGTGCAGCGGGACAGGTGGTGTGCGAGACGGTTGGTGTGCGCCAAAAAAAAAGAAAAATCGGGGTTCTTTTGGGCAATTTGAAGTATATTTGCGCTCCTTAATTTGGTTTTATGAAGTTTGATTTATTACAAAAAGATGTGCATACCAAAGCTCGTGCTGGTCGTATCACTACGGCTCGTGGGGTGATCGAAACGCCTATTTTTATGCCAGTGGGTACGGTGGCTTCTGTAAAAGGGGTGCATCAACGGGAGTTGAAAAATGATATTAATCCGGATATTATTTTGGGAAATACTTATCATTTGTATCTTCGGCCGCAGCTTGATATTCTTGAAAAAGCGGGTGGTTTGCACCAATTTATGAACTGGGATCGCAATATTTTGACAGATTCTGGTGGGTATCAGGTGTATTCGCTTTCGGCAAATCGAAAAATAAAGGAGGAGGGTGTCAAATTCAAATCGCATATTGATGGGTCTTATCATTTTTTTACGCCCGAAAAGGTGATGGAAATTCAGCGGGTTATTGGTGCCGATATTATCATGGCTTTTGACGAGTGTACGCCCTATCCGTGTGATTATCGCTATGCGCAGCGGTCTATGAAGATGACGCACCGCTGGCTGGATCGCTGTGTAAACCACCTTGAAAAATTGCCTTTTAAATATGGTTTTGAGCAAACTTTTTTTCCGATTGTGCAAGGGAGCACTTACAAGGATTTGCGACAACAGTCTGCAGAATATATAGCCAATTCAAATCAAGCGGGCAATGCTATTGGTGGTCTTTCGGTGGGCGAGCCTGCCGACGAGATGTATGCAATGACCGAGGTGGTGTGCGAGATTTTGCCAGAGGATAAGCCTCGCTATTTGATGGGGGTTGGTACGCCTATTAATATTTTGGAAAATATAGCTTTGGGTATCGATATGTTTGATTGTGTGATGCCTACTCGAAATGCTCGAAACGGTATGCTTTTTACGGCACATGGCACCATAAATATTAAAAACAAAAAATGGGAGGCCGATTTTAGTCCGATAGACCCGATGGGGTTTACGTATGTTGATACCGAATATACCAAGGCTTATTTGCGACACTTGTTTGCGGCAAACGAGTTTTTGGGCAAGCAGATTGCTACGATTCACAACCTTGGTTTTTATATGTGGTTGGTTCGTGAGGCTCGAAAACGTATTATTGATGGCGATTTTGCAAGTTGGAAGGCGATGATGGTCAAAAATATGGATCAGCGGCTCTAATAAAAAAATATATGTTGACAATTATAGACAAATACTTGCTCAAAAAATATTTATCGACTTTTGTCGTGATGCTTTTGCTATTTGTTCCAATCGGTATTGTGATTGATGTTTCTGAAAAGGTGAACAAAATGATCGAAAACAAGGTGCCATTTGCTCAAATTGCAAGTTATTATTTGGATTTTACGATCTATTTTGCAAACCTGTTGTTTCCAATATTTTTGTTTTTGTCTGTAATTTGGTTTACCTCAAAGCTGGCCAATAATACCGAGGTAATTGCCATTTTGAGCTCTGGAATATCGTTTACACGCTTTTTGAGACCTTATTTGATCGGGGCAACCCTGGTTTCAATAACTGCATTGCTGGCAGGTTTTTTTATAGTGCCCAAAGCCAATGATGGCTTTAACAACTTTAGATACACCTATTTGCGTGGCAATGGAATCGCCGAAATGCGCGACAACTCTAATGTTTTTAGACAAATTAGCAACGACGAGTTTATCTATGTCAATAGCTATAACTCGACCGCAAAAATGGCTTTTAACTTTTCTCTCGAAAAATTTAAAGACCAAAAATTGGTTTACAAAATCACGGCAGACCGCATCAAGTGGAACCCAAAAGACAGCACCTATACCCTATTTAACTACTGCAAACGCCGCGTGGGCGACCTTGATGACCAACTGATCAAGATGGACAAAAAAAAAGCCAAATTCAACTTCGAGCTCGAAGATTTGACACCCGTTGTTTATATCGCCGAAACCCTGAGCCTAACCAATCTTAACCAGTTTATAGACCGCGAACGAAAACGAGGTTCCTCAAACATAAACGTGTATCTTGTTGTGCTTTACAAAAAATATAGCATTCCAATATCTGCCTTTATACTCACTATTATTGCCGTAGCGGTAGCCTCTATGAAACGCCGTGGCGGCATGGGGCTCAACTTGGCCATAGGAATTGGAATTGCCTTTACCTTCATTTTTATCGACAAAATATTTGGTGTCCTTGCCGAAAAATCGAGCATGCCACCAATCATCGCCGTTTGGATCCCAAATCTAACTTTCGGAATATTAGCCATTTATCTGCTCAAAAATGCAAAACGATAACCTTCAAAAACATTTGCACCTGCATCTCATCGTTTTCATTTGGGGGTTTACGGCCGTTTTGGGCGCATTAATATCACTCGACGCACTCCCATTAGTGTGGTTTCGCATGATGATGGCCATCGGATTTATCGCTATCTATATCATTATCAAAAAGATACCAATACAATTGGCCCCAAAAACAATCCTCCTTTTGCTAGCAGCCGGAATCATCATTGCCCTGCATTGGCTCACTTTTTTTATGGCCATCAAAGTTTCAAATATATCAGTAACACTCGCTTGCCTATCAACAGGGGCGTTTTTTACGGCATTTTTGGAGCCATTATTGCACAAAACCAAAATTGTTTTATACGAAGTTTTCTTTGGACTTGTAGTCGTTTTTGGGCTTTGTATTATCTTCAAAGTCGAAAGTCAATACACAACCGGAATGCTGCTTGCGCTCACATCGGCATTTTTGTCGGCACTATTTTCTGTAATCAATAGCAAATTTGCCAAAATCTATAACCCAACAGTCATATCACTTTATGAACTCGTGGGTGGCGTTGCCTTTTTGAGCCTGTTTTTGTTATTTTCAGGTAGTTTCGACGCCAATTTTTTCAAAATATCAACATCAGATTGGTTTTACCTCGCCATATTGAGTTCTATTTGCACCGCCTACGCATTTATCGCATCGGTAGGCTTGATGAAATATTTGAGCCCCTACACCGTGATGCTCACCATCAATTTAGAACCCATTTACGGCATTATTTTGGCCATAATTGTATTTCAAGACAAAGAAAAAATGAGTACCGCTTTCTATATCGGCGCCCTAATAATCCTGTCAACAGTAATCCTAAACGGCATTTTAAAAAGCTTCAAAAAGTAGTTTTTTTGGAGCAGCACAACCGTGTTCCTCAAACTATCAGTCCCGCTGCACGCTATATCTTTTTCTTTTTTTTGAAAAAAAAAGAAAAAGGATACCGCTACATCGGGGCTAGATTAGACCTAAAGTTTTTCAATACATTTGAAAAAAAACGCTTTTATATTTAAAAACAAAAAAATAATCTAAAGCTATAATAAAAACAGCGCTTCCATTTTTGAACGCAACGCATCGCCATGCAAATCTTTGGCAATAATGACACCGTTTTTGTCCAAAATATAAGTCGCTGGAATACTCTCTATTTTATATTGCAACGCAATTGGATCCTGCCATTCTTTGAGGTTTGATACCTGCTCCCAAATCAAGCCATCCTTTGCGATTGCTGCAGTCCAAGCTGCATGAGTCTTATCAAGCGAAACCCCAATAATATTCAATCCCTTTTGATGAAAATCGTGATACAATTTGACCATCGCAGGATTTTCTGCCCGACATGGCCCACACCACGAAGCCCAAAAATCTATAATGGTATATTTGCCCAAAGACGCTGTGAGAGAAACTTGCTTTCCCGTTGGGTTTGGAGCAAAAAAATTGGGAGCAACGCTCCCAATTTTTGAATCATTTTTTAAAGCAAAAGCTTTTTTTATTCGTTTGGCCTCTTTGGTGGTTTTCAGTGAAGCATCCAAATTGTCAAATATTTTTTTCAACTTGACCATATCGGCGGTTGGCTGGTTCAAAAACTGTTCTAAAAACAATAACGACAAATATGATTTTGGATTTTTTTCCATGTGATCCATAGATAGTTTTTCAAATTCTTTTTGATAAACACTATTTTCTTTCATCAAAGCATTAATCGCAACGGTATCTTTCTTCGTTTGAGCCTCATTAAATTTGGCCATATTTGCATTCTGAAAAGCCATCATTCGTTTGTTTATTTTTTGGCTTTCTTTGGCATAAATCGTCAATTGCTCGTTGCTAAATGTGCCTGCAACAGTACTTTTTCCGATAGAATCTTTTCTTATTTTTAATGCAATTTCGCCGTTTTCTAATATAATTACAGCTTTACCTTCAATTTTGTCAACAGCAACAAAGTGAATACCCGGCGCCGTAACTTTACCTTCAAATTTGAATTTTCCGTTTTCAACCTTTACAGTATCAACCTGAACCAAGCCCGTAGAATCTTGTTTTTGCAAATAAACGCTTACGCCATTTGCAATTCCGGTGGCATCGCCTTCTATAATAAATTCGTCTTTTCCAACTTTGTTACAAGCAATAATCGAAGCTGTAGCAAGTAATAATAATAGGTATTTTTTCATTTTTGGTGTTTTTTGGTTTTATGATGGCAAAAGTATTTAAAATAATAAGAATTTTGAAAATTTTTATAAAAATTTTATCAATATTATTTCATTTATTTAACTTAATTTCGGTTTTAGTGCGGTTTTTAATCTTGATTGATAGTTTTTCTACAAACAAATGAGTTCAAAATATGTCGTTTTGCAAAACGTGTTGGCGAATCGGCATTTACCATTTTCACATAAGTAGCTTTTGGAACACTAATGTATTCATATACACTTCCGTTTGAAAAATTGATTATCAACCTGCCATCAACAAATTTATAATCTGTAATAGTTGCCGTAGCAATTGTTTCAGTATATTCGGGCAAATTTTGTTTGATCGTATCGGGATGAATGCTTACCAAAAAATGATAGGCCTCGATAATCTTTTTGCTGTTTTCTTCGGCTTCTTTCAACCCAGCATCATCTCCCTGAAATTTGTCAGGATGTGCTTCTTTCATCGCAGTGCGATAAATGGTTTTTAGATCTTTTAATTCAACTGTTTTTTCTACATTTAGCAGTTTTCTGAACTCAACTATTTTTTTCATAAATATTATAACGCTCTGTCTATTAATCATTAAGCCATTTTTTTGGCTTCAAAATCGACAAATTTTTTGCAAAAGTACAAAATATAATACAATATTTATAAAATTAATTTTGTCATAAGCCGTTATTCAACTTTTTTTAATCCAAATACCGTTCTGCAAATACCTTTTGATGGTGTTTTTGATGACCAATAATGATAAATCCAATGGCTCTAACGGAAATTTTATTGTTTGATGCCGTGCCTATGCGCTGCAACTGCTCTTGCGAAAAACTTTTGAACAAACTCAATGTTGCCTGCCTTACAACTGCCATTTCTGTCAACAAATCTTGAATGCTTCGCAGGTTTGCATCTGTATTTTGTGCATAATCATTTTCTTCAAATCCTGGTAATGCCGTGCTATCATTTCGCGAAAAACGCAATGCTCGATAGGCAAAAATCCTTTCGGCATCTATCAAATGTTGTATAATATCTTTGATTGTCCATTTGCCTTCGGCATATCGAAAATCAAATTTGTCCATCGGAATGTTTTGTACAAACTTGATAAAATCATGAACAGAAATTTCTAATTCTTCGATCAATTGCACGTTTTCGAGTGCATTAATATAGGTAGCAAAAAAGCCGGCATATTCATTTACGGGAAGTTGGTTGCTTTTCATAGATAATTGTTTTAAAAATATTATGCAGAATTTCGACTGGCATTTGTGTTCCCAAAAAGAGATCTTGTAACCATTTTTTCATAGACCGCAATTAATTCGTGGTTTTTAATTTTTTCCAAATTTAATTCTTTTATTCTAATTAATGCGTATTGCTGAATCGTTAAAAGTGGCAAAACGATATTTTCGCGCACCTCAATCGAGGCTTTATTATCTGGATAATTGTCCATCAACTCGGTTTGGTTTGAAATTTTGAGCAACAATCGTTTGGTCAATATAAACTCGTCATAAATAATTTGCCAAAACAAGCCAAATTCTGGATCGTCTTTCATATATCGTGTCAACGGAAAAAAGGATTTGGCCAAAGACATCATGCTGTTTTCTAACAAGGTTTTCAAAAACAAAGAATTGTTATACAAATTTTGAATTTCGTCCCAATTATCGTTGGCTTCAAAATGATGTAAGGCGGTTCCAACCCCAAAAAATCCTGGCACATTTTGCTTCAATTGACTCCACGAGCCTACAAACGGAATGGCGCGAAGATCGGCAAATTCAATCGCATCTGTTGTATTTCTTTTTGCGGGACGGCTTCCAATATTTGCTTTTGCAAAATATTTTAGGGTACTCATTTGCTCTAAATAGGGCAAAAATTTTGGATGATTTTTGAAAGAATTGTATTTTTGAAAACCTAAATCAGCCAACTTATCCAATGTTTTTTTCTCGGTATCGGTCAAAATGTTTTCATTTTTGTTAAATACTTGATTGGCAATTCCGGCGGTCAACAGGTTTTCGAGATTGAATCTACAAGAATCCAAGGTGCCAAAATTAGAGCTAATCGTTTGTCCTTGAACGGTAACCTGAATAGATTGATTTTCGATTTTAGACCCGAGCGAGGCATAAAACTGGTGTGTTTTGCCACCGCCACGAGCAGGAGGACCGCCGCGTCCGTCAAAAAAAGTTACTTTTATGCCATGCTTTCGCGATATGGCAGTCAAGGCTTCTTTGGCTTTATAGATGCTCCAATTTGCCATCAGATAGCCGCCATCCTTTGTACCATCAGAAAACCCTAACATGATGGTTTGTTGATATTTACGATTTTTTAGATGATTCAAATAAGCAGAATTTTGATACATAAGTTCCATAATTTGATGTGCATTTTGCAAATCGTCTATAACTTCAAATAATGGGATAATATCTACACTCGGATTTTTCCAATCGCATAGTCCAAAAAGCGCAAATGTTTCCATGATATTTTTGACACTTTCGCAATTGCTAATGATATAACGATTGGCACCAAACTCACCATTTTTTTGTTGAATTTCTTTCATCGCAAAAATAGAAGCAAGTGTAGATTGCGTATTTTCATCATCAAAATCTGATGGTTTGAGCTGGGCAGATACCGTAGCCAAAACTTCAACTTTTTTATAATCCTCTAATAATGAATAATTTGAAGGAAAAATATTGTTTTTGTTTTCAAAATCATGTTTTAAAATTTGTTCAAAAACATGGTTGTGAATCCTACTATTCTGTCTGATATCTAAGGTTGCAAAATAAAAACCAAAAAGATTTACTTTACTAATTAACGCTTCTAAATCGTCAAGATAAAGCGATTGATGTTGCTCGATTAAACAGGTTTTTATGGCTTCTAATTTGGTTTTGAACTCGTCCAAATCAATAAAAATATTTCCGTTTGAATAAAAAACAGATCGATACAATTTGTTTTCAACTTCGGAAACCAAAACATCAACGCCAGAAAAGGTAAGTTTACGTTTTAGATTTCTAATCTCTACATAATAACATTTTAAAATAGAGGTGCGTAGCCTTTCAGCTACACTCAATGTTATTTCTGAAGTTACAAAGGGGTTTCCATCACGGTCACCGCCGGGCCAAAAACCAAAAGTAATAATCTGATTTTGAGTAGATTGATTTTCGAAAATATTTTTTTGCAAATACTGCACCATGTCGCCGGCGGTTTGATAAAAAACATTTTCGAGGTACCAAATCAAACTTATTGCTTCGTCAAAAGGCGTTGGTTGTTGTTTTTTGATAAAGGGTGTTTTGCCCAATTGCGCTAATAATTGTTTGATTTCGAGCAAGTTATTTTGACGAATTGCTTGGGTCAAATTAGATATAATGACCAAAACCGCACCCGGATAAAACTGCGTAGGATGCGCCGTCAAAACCGTGCGCACATTAAAGGTTTGCAAAAAATCTTGCAATTCGCCAAGTTTATTTTTTGATTCGGCTTTTTCTTTAATGTCTCGCAGCGACCCTCTGCCTTCTAGATTATTAACCTGCGCAAAAGCGGCATCCTCTATGGCGTCAAAAAGTACAATCTGACGTTCTGTATATTGAATAAAACGAAAATACAAATCGACTTTTTCGGTCTCGGATTTGTGAGCCAAAAACTTATCTTCAAATTGGTTGACAAGCTGTTTTGGGCTTTTAGAATTGGCATATCCATTTTCGCAAATATCTAAAAACAAAGGCAATAGCACGCCGGTATCATCAATAGCGTCAAACGGTAGCGTGATGAAAACACTATTATAAATATGATATTTAGACAAAACATGCTGGTTGAAACGTTCTATTTTGGTGGGAGTGTACATAGTTTTGATGTATTTTTCAAAAAAAAAACCTCAAAAAATTTGAGGTTTCTATATTATTAAACGACAAATTTTTTACAAATTTTTGAAAATAGTGTGCATCAAACGCTTTTTGTCGTTGATACTTTCCTCGAGCGAAATCATGGTTTCGGTTCTATAAACCCCTTCAATATCATCAATCATAAATATAACATCTTTTGCATGCTTGGTATCTTTGGCTCTAATTTTGCAAAAAATATTAAACTTTCCTGTAGTTACGTGAGCAACCGTAACAAACGGAATCTCATTTATGCGTTCAAGCACAAATTTTGTTTGAGAGGTATTATTCAAAAAGACACCAACATAAGCGATGAAAGAATAGCCCAATTTTTCGTAATCCAAAGTAAGCGAAGATCCTGTAATGATATTGGCATCCTCCATTTTCTTGACCCTAACGTGAACTGTACCGGCCGAAATAAGCAAGGCTTTTGCGATATCCGTAAACGGAACTCTTGTGTTGTCTATCAACATGTCCAAAATTTGGTGGTCAACTTCATCTAATCGAAATTTGCTCATAGTAAGGTAGGTTTTTAATTAAAATTAATATTGTCAAAATTAATCTGAAATCATCAATCCGTTTTTGATTTTGGTATTTTTATCTAAATAAAAATCTGCTTTTTGATTGATTATAGGATAATTAATGTTTTCACAATCAAAGAGTTGCTCGTTGGCATCAATTTCTGCATGTGCAAAATAATTTTCTAAATCATCAATTTTAGCAATAAAACCGTTAAAAAAGATAGTATTGTTTATTAATTCCTCTTTATATTGAATTGCAAAATTGATAATAAAAAATGAATTATCATAATAAATCTTAACATTTTTGTATATTATATCAAAAAAATTAGGATTATTTTGTGGAATTTCCAAATAATTATTCAAATTATTCATCACTAAATCGTTTTCGTTGATTGAGCCAAAAGCTGATAATAATGCAATAAAAATATATTTTCGAGATTTTTCGCGTTGGTAATCGTTTTGAAAATGTCCCGCTTCAAAAAGAATTGTTGGTGTGCCTAGCGATTGAAAAGTATCGCCCACACAATTAATATTGAAAGCGTCATCAAAACGCCCCACCTGACCCGGAATAAGTTTTTGCAAATCATTGTTCATCGCTACAATAACTTCAACGGCTTTTTGTCGAACTCTATTATAATCACAATTAGCATCAAAGGCAGGTGCCAAAAATGAAACTGTGGCGGAAAGACCAGAATCAGCTACGCCAAAAATGCTTCGTTGGTCGTGCATATTGAAACAGAAATTGGGTTTGAAATCTGTAAATATTTTTCGCAAAATCAAGCTTTCTGGTTGCGACAATTTTTGAGCATCTCGATTCAAATCAATTTGATTTGCGTTTTCGCGGGTGTATAATTGTGCGCCGTCTGGGTTCAAAATTGGGATGCAAAAAAGTGTAAAATTATTGATAATTTCAGCGGCAAAAACATCGTCTGATTCCAAGAATTTGAATAAGTCGAAAAGTGCTTTTGTGGTTGTAGATTCATTTCCGTGCATTTGTGACCAGATCAAAATTTTGATTTTTCCGTGACCAAATTGGCAACTATATATAGGTTTGTCTAAAACAGATTTTCCAATAATTGAAACTGCAGATTGGTTTTTTAGAACCGACAAAATGGGTGTGATATGATCTAAATGGATCAAACGACCATCAAGATTTTTTTGAATATAAAGCTGGTGTAAATTCTCGAAATTTGGTTTGTCTTTTATCATGTTACAAAAGTAAACAAGTTTTTATTTACAAATGTAAACAATAAAATCATTCTTTTTATTTGCTTTTGTAAACAGGTTTTAAGGCCCAGCCTGCACATTGACAATTGGATTTGTAAACAAATTTTGATATGTTTAATATAAATATTAAATATCATATTATCAGTAATTTAATAAATTTTAATTAAATAAAAAAGTGAACTAAATAATCGTGTTTTTTAAGATTTACAAGTGTAAATTTGGGATATTGCATTTTTTTAATTACATTTGTAACATCGATATAAAAAACACAATGTTACAATGTTAAACACTGACGATTTTACCAAAAGACTGACCATTTTGTTTGACAATTATGGTTTGAATGCTTCGTTATTTGCAGACAAAATCGGTGTTCAGCGCTCGAGTATATCTCATATTCTATCGGGCAGAAACAAGCCGAGTTTGGATTTTGTAATCAAGATTTTGACGGTATTTCCGGAGGTTGACGCTAGTTGGATTTTGAGTGGCAAGG
>JANNBA010000039.1:0-4652 GCA_031384845.1 Bacteroidota bacterium | reverse complement strand
CTAATCTTTAATCAAACCACAACCAAACGTGCTGTTATTTTCGATTGCCTATAAATATCGTGTTTTCTAATCTTTAATCAAACCACAACCTAATGTTACCATTGCATCGATTGAGAACCAATATCGTGTTTTCTAATCTTTAATCAAACCACAACTACTCCAGAGTTTTATTTGACTGACGAGGAAATATCGTGTTTTCTAATCTTTAATCAAACCACAACGCCCTGTTACTTTTTGAAAAGTAGCGCTGTAATATCGTGTTTTCTAATCTTTAATCAAACCACAACGAGGTTTTTAAACGTTGCGTTATGGCTGAAAATATCGTGTTTTCTAATCTTTAATCAAACCACAACTGAAATTTTCTGCATCCCTGCCGGGCGGATACAGAAAATTTCAGTTGTGGTTTGGCTGTTTAAGATGCCGAAAAACTTATGTCAAAGAACTTCCTAAAAATCTTGTCTTCCAATGATTGTGATGATTTCAATTACATTACCCTTTATGTTGTAATAAATAGTATCAACTCCACAAACACAGTATCGTTCTATATTCCTGTATTTTGTGTTAACTGGAAACAAATACGGATTAGCTGCAATTTTATTGAAACAATCAAATAACAAATCATAATATACAATAGCTTGTTGCAAGCCAAATCTATTAAATCCAAATTCAAAAATTCTAATAGTATCCACCTCCGCTTCAAAAGATAGACGATACTTATACATTTAATCTATTTTGTATTTCTACCAAAAGAACTTCCTTAGTTTTTGTACTAAAACCACTTTTCAAACCTTTATCGATTTTCATTTGAACAAATTCGTGATTTGCACTGCGCTCTCGAGCTTGCTTGATTAAATAATTAACGGCTTCGCTTTTGCTAGAAAATTCTTCTTCTGCAACTTGTGCTTTGAGCCATTCATCATTGAGATTGGCTAATGTAATACTTTGTCTTGACATAATATAACAATTTAGTGATGCAAATATACATCAGGCATATTGAATTAGAATTATATTTTTGAAATTTTACCAGAAACAGAAATTTTTACTTTTATTGGATTGTGAGTTATCCAACCATTCTTACCTAATCCAAAACTATTAATTTGTTGTTTTTCATTCATATTTTGTATTGAAGATGTTTTAGCAATTCTAAAATAATAATCTCCTGATGTAAATTTCTGCACTCTATACAAATTATCTCTTAGAACTTCATAATCTGGATTATCCCAATCTATTTCATCTTCTTTCAAGCCTAATAAAAACATATCATTAATATGTAAAGTTTCGACAATTGAAGTGCCATCAGTTGGTAATTTATAAACGGTTTCTCCAGTTCGCTTTCTTTCTACAACTGTCCAAAAAGTAACAACTTCTTCTTTCAAATTATCTTTTGCGTCTTTGTATATAAGAACATGATGGTTATTTCTTGGGTTAACCCATTGGTTTACATCATCCTTTAGTTTTTCAGCACCACTAAAATTTTCTTTCATTCGCACTTTCAAAATTGGAACTTGTGCTCCGTTTTTGTTTGGCAGAAAAATTTGGGGGATTTTTATTCCATTCTCATCTACTACAAAAAAAGTATTATTTGGAATTTTATCATTGTTAAACCCGCCGAGTGATTGTATCCTTTGAAATATAATTTTTCTAATACTTTGATCGACTACTTTTTCTAATTGTTTTTCAGTAGTTAAACTATCTAATGCTTTTCTTACGTGATAGGCTTCTTCATCATCAAAAGTCCTTTTTCCAAAAACGGTTTCCTTATGCAATTGTCCTCGTGCAGCAACTCCTTTGTTTGTATGGGTTTTTCCGTTTTTCTCTACTTTTGTGTATCTAATAGTAATGTCATTTGAGATTCGTTTGTGCGAAATCAATATTTTTTCAATTGCTTTTTCTGCATCATATCTAAAAGATTCCCATGGCAGCGGAAACTCTTTTAAATCATAATTTCGGTTGTAGCGATTCCATTTTGACAATTCTTGTAAATAACTTGCTTTGCCACAAGCCATAACCAAAGCATCAATTGCGTGATGGCGATGGTCTTCACGAGTTTTTGCATTTTCATCATTTAATATTGTATTTAAGCCCCATTTTTGTCGCAAATTTGCCGTCATTTGGCCAGGGGAGACTGTAACTTTTTCACATATTTGGGACAAATAATTTTTGGCTTCTTTGCTAATAAATCTGGTGTCATTTAATTGTCGAGACGAAAAATCATCATCAAATTTTTGTTGCACAAATCGTTTAAATTTCTGGTAAGCATTGGGATATTCTTTAGAATCAGAAAATAATTTTAGAGCTCGCTCTTTTATTGAAACCCAGTTTGCCTGGTCATTTCCATAAAATTCATAAGGTGTCTTGTTTCCTTTTAGCCGGTTTTCGTTTGCCCAACATAATGTTTTGTTATTAAAACTATCGTTTAAGGAGCGACTCCACGGATGGATATGCTCTATTTGAACTTCACCAGTAAATAGTTTATGTATTGGGAAAATTATACCCGTATATGGACAGGTTTTTTTACATTCCTCCCAAAGTTTGAATTTCAAAATAGCATCATTTGATATTCGTGAATATTTTTCAACCTCGGCTTTTACCCTATCATTTTCTCTCTCCAATCGTTTTTGATCCCTACGAATATTATTTCTCTGGGTTTTTGATATTTTTAAATCACGAGCCATTTCAACTTTTATATCCTCAAATTTGCCATAATCGTCGATCAATTCATTAACTAATTTTCGTAATTCAAACAAAGCTGTTGTTACGATTGGGTTTCTAATTGATTTTATTTCATCATCAGCTTTCTTGTTTACGGGTAATTTGGTTAATAAAATAGGAGTATCAATATTTGCAGAGTGGTGATAAAGTTTTTTTAATTGTTTGTCTTCAAAACCAAAATCTTTACGGAGTAAGTCCTTAATGATATCGATAAAGCCTCCAGAAATTTTAGACCTCACAATTCCTTCAACATTATCTATTAAATGTGATTGTTTTTGATTGTTTTCAACGGAATCATTTTGCCATTTGTTACCAAAACAATTTTTTATTCCACCCATAACAACAGCAAGATCATAAGTATATCCATTTTGTAGAAATGGGATAATATTTCCAATTGCTTTTCTACTCAAACTAGAGTAACCATCTTTTACATTAAATTTTGAAATAGCAATAGCTTGCTCTTCAGTAAAATTCCAATTATTTAAAGCATATTCTTTAAGATTTGATTTACTATCAAAAAAATACAAAACATGCCAAATGTTCTCTTGCTCTTTATCAGAAAGTTCAAACCATTTTTTACCAAAAAATTTTTTGTTTGACAAGTTGGAAATAGTATGCGTTCCTACAATTTTATCATCATCTTTATAATTGAATTTGAATTCCGCACTTTCTTTGCCAATTGCTTTTCGCAATTTTTTAAATTCAATTTTGTCAAATAATAATAATTGCTCTATTATTTTATCTTTTTCATTTTGTGATATTTTTCTTCCATTATATTCAACTGTATTCACCCACTCCCAAATTCTACGCATTTCATTTGGAATGGCACTAATCGGGCATTTTGTTTTGCTTGGTTCAAAAGAACAATTTCCTACCAAATGTTTTTGTGAGCGTAAAGGTCGCTGATGAAATAAAACCCCATCTTCTTTAAATCCATCTTGTTTTCTTCCTCCAATTATAGTCTTTAAATCATTGGTCAACACAGAATGGAATTGTGCTTGTTTCTTCCATATCAATTCAAATTCATCAACATACATTTTACGAGTTGTATATCTATTTCTAATTCTTTCCAAATTTGCTTGAAATGGTTCATTCTCTTTTGGGTAAATTTCATAGAGATATGAACCCAATGTTTTGCCTTCTATACTTGATAATGTATCATCTATTCCTATTTTCCCATCCTTTGGATTCCCTTTAAATATAGTTCCATCATCTGTTCCTCCTTTTCTACTATTGCTCAAAAAACCTCTTCGCTGAATCAAATGGTAAAATATTCTACCTATTTCTTCCAATGATAATTTTTCAGACAATGCTTTTTGACGTAATTCATAAGGATTTGATGCAAACCAAGCTCCTAATTTAAAACTAGGAAACTTTTTTGTTGCTTTCCAATCTTTGAAATCATCTTCAAGAATTGGACACATGTTATATTCGGAAAGTTTCTGAAGCAGAATTTTCTTTCTTAACTTTCTTCTGAAAAACTGTCGCCTTACTCCTCTTGCGCCTGTTCGTCCAGAATTTTTAGACATTTCTTTGTCACCATCACCAAGATTATCAACTCCCATTGGGAAAATTCTACTTCCAATACCTAAAATTTTATTTGATTTTTCATCAACAATCGCCCACCCGATTGAGTTTGTTCCTAAATCCAACCCTAATATTCCCCCCATAATTTCTATGCCTTATAATTTGCACAAAGTATAGAAAAAAAAATTAATAAAAAAAATGAGAAATCATTTTTTATTTCAAAAAAAAGTATATATATTTGCTCTGATTAAAATTTCTAATCTTTAATCTTATCACAATAAGGCTATATGCCGTAGATGTAAATCTTTAGTCCCGCTTCGGTGGGACTTTTTTTGTAAAAAATATTTTCTTTCTTACAAAAACGCAAACCTCACACTGCCATCATCATCGATGTGTGATAGCGTGATAGGGTG
>JANNBA010000026.1:0-17566 GCA_031384845.1 Bacteroidota bacterium | reverse complement strand
AGAGTTGTATTTTTATAGCTTAATTAATCAAAATGGCAGTATTTCATAAACTTATTTCAATATTCTTATTTGCAATTTTGTTTTCTTGCAAAAATCAGGAAAGCGATACCATTGTGGTATCTTCAAAAAATGTTGATGAATCAATAGTTGATGATTCTAAAGTTTATAAAGAAAATTATAGACCTCAATTTCATTTTTCGCCCCAAAAAAACTGGATGAATGATCCAAATGGCCTGGTTTTTTATAAGGGCAAATACCATTTGTTTTATCAATATTATCCAGACGACATTGTTTGGGGGCCAATGCACTGGGGGCATGCTACGAGCAAAGATTTGATACATTGGAACCATCGAAAAATAGCTTTGTTTCCGGATCAATTAGGGATGATTTTTTCGGGCAGTTGTGTGATTGATGATCAAAACAGTTCTGGTTTTGGCACAAAAAAAAATCCGCCAATGGTTGCTATTTTCACCTACCACAATATGAAAGGAGAAAAAGCGGGTCAAAATAATTACCAATCGCAAGGACTGGCTTTTAGTCTTGACGAAGGAGAAAATTGGACAAAATTTAATGGCAATCCCATTATTCCAAATTCTGGGTTTAAAGATTTTAGAGATCCGAAAGTTTTTTGGAATACCGATAAAAAGCTATGGAATTTGGTTTTAGTAGCCGGTGATTGTGTTCAAATATTTAGTTCCAAAAATTTGATAGCTTGGCATTTTGAAAGCGAATTTGGAAAACAAAATGGAGCTCACGGTGGCGTTTGGGAATGTCCAGATTTGTTTGAGATTGAAATAGAAAAAACGGCCCAAAAAAAATGGGTTTTGATGGTGAGCTTAAATCCAGGTGCGCCAAAAGGAGGGTCTGGAACACA
This sequence comes from Bacteroidota bacterium, assembly GCA_031384845.1. GTDB lineage: Bacteria > Bacteroidota > Bacteroidia > Flavobacteriales > Flavobacteriaceae > Flavobacterium. The sequence goes on along the minus strand of JANNBA010000026.1, from coordinate 16,692 downwards.
ATATTTTGTTGGTGATTTTGATGGAAAAACCTTCAAGACCAATCAGGAAACTACAAAGTGGATCGATTTTGGAACTGATAATTATGCCGGTTCAACCTTTAATAATGAACCAAATGGTCGGCGTATTTTTATGGGTTGGATGAGCAATTGGCAATATGCCATGAAAACACCAACTAAAACATGGCGAAGCGCAATGACTTTGCCTCGTGAGCTGATTTTAACAAAAAGCAATTCTGATTTTGTTTTAAAAAATAAGGTAATCCAAATTTTTAAAAATCAAGAACAGATTGTTTTTTACAAAGAAAAATTTCAGATTAACCAAAAAGCGATTATCAAATATCCGAATTTTAATCAATCTGAAATTTCATTTGATGCAGCTAATAAAGATCTAAAATTGGTTTTTACGAATGTAGCCCAAGATTCTTTAATTTTAAATTATGAGTCAAAACAAAATCGTTTTTCGATTGATAGAACCCATTCGGGCTTGGTTGATTTTGAATCAAATTTTGGCAAATTGAAGCATCAAACATTTCTAAAAAAAATCAGTTCAAACAAACTCCAATTTCAAATTATATTGGATTGGTCCTCAATAGAATTATTTTTGAATGATGGCGAATATAGTTTTACAGAACAAATATTTCCGAACAAACCATTTTCAACGCTAACTATTTTTTCAAATCAAAAGCAAATTAATCATTTTAAAATCAGCGCTATACATTCAATTTGGTAGCCATTAAATTCAAATATTTATGAACAAAAAAATTATTCTTTGGTCTATAATTTCGGCATTAGCTGGATTTCTTTTTGGTTTTGACACCGTTGTTATTTCTGGTGCCGACAAAAAACTGCAACTGCTATGGCACACTACCGATGCTTTTCATGGTGCTGTTGTGATGGGAATGGCGCTTTGGGGTACCGTGCTTGGCGCTATTTTTGGCGGAAATCCACTTGATGCTTTTGGTCGCAAAAAAACATTGATTGCCATCGGAATATTATTTTCGGTATCTGCCCTCGGCACCGCTTTTGCCAATGATCCCTATACATTTGCTTTTTTTAGATTTTTGGGAGGCATTGCTATAGGGGCATCCACCGTTGCTGCGCCAACCTATATTTCAGAAATTGCGCCTGCTTCAAAACGTGGTTTTTTGGTAGCATTATATCAATTCAACATTGTATTTGGAATTTTGATTGCTTTTTTCTCAAATTATTGTTTCCATGATTTTGGCGAAAATTCTTGGCGTTGGATGATGGGAATTTTGTTTGTTCCGGCTATTATATATTCGGTTTTAGCATTTTTTATCATAGAAAGTCCAAGATGGTTGCTTTCAAAATCAAAATTGGAACAAGCCGAATTATGTTTTAAAACCATCAATCCTACCGATGACTTTGAAGATTTTGTAAAACTTACCAATCTTTCAAAGCATACAACTTCCGAAACCATTTTTGACAAAAAATACCGTACACCATTGCTTTTGGCTTTTTTTCTTGCTTTTTTCAATCAGTTTTCAGGCATAAATGCGTTTTTGTACTATGCTCCTCGCATTTTTGAATTGGCTGGTTTGGGCGAAAAAACGGCCTTATTAAGTAGTATCGGGATAGGTGTCGCCAATTTGATTTTTACCATTTTGGGCGTGTTTTTGATAGATAGATTGGGGCGAAAATCATTGATGTATATTGGTTCTATTGGTTATATCATATCTTTGTCGATGGTGTCTATGGCATTCTTTTTTGAATGGAAAGGCATGGCAGTACCCGGATTTTTATTCCTCTTTATTGCCTCACACGCAATTGGACAGGGAGCAGTGATTTGGGTTTTTATTTCAGAAATTTTCCCCAATCATTTGCGTGCTTCGGGACAGGCATTTGGCTGCTCGACGCACTGGGTTTTTGCGGCGATTATTCCGTCTATGGTTCCTTTGATAATAGCCCATGTTGGTGCCGCAAATATGTTTTTAACTTTTGCTGTCATGATGGTTTTTCAACTCATTTGGGTTCACTTTTTTATGCCAGAAACAAAAGGAATTACTTTAGAAAAAATGAGCGAACAATTAACAAATAATCCTCAATAATATGCCACACATAGTCTGCTTTGGCGAAGTGCTATTTGATGTTTTTCCAAACCATACCAAAATTGGTGGTGCACCGCTAAATGTGGCATTGCGGTTGGCTTCTTTGGGAATTAAAACCGATATCATTAGTAAAATTGGTCATGATGATTTGGGGCTAGAAATTATAGCTTTTATGAACGAAAATAATGTTTCGAGCCAACATCTTCAGGTTGATAAAACATTAGAAACAGGTCAAGTATTGGTAAATTTGGATCAAAATGGATCTGCTACCTATCAAATAAAATATCCCGTTTCTTGGGACAAAATTGAGGTTACCGAAGCAGCAAAAGCAATAGTTTGCCATTGTGATGCTTTTGTTTTTGGAAGCTTGATAGGACGGGATTTAACCTCATATCAAACGCTTTTGAGTCTAATTTCATTCGCTAAATATAAAATTTTTGATGTCAATTTAAGAGCCCCTTTTTACGAAAAAAACAAGTTGGTCGAACTCATGCACCTTGCTGATTTTTTGAAATTCAATGACGACGAGTTGTTTGAAATTTGCGAAATGCTTGGTTCGCCTTATCACTCCTTGGAACAAAATATTCTGTTTGTTGCAAAACACAGCAATACTGCTCAAATATGTGTTACAAAAGGCAGTCATGGTGCAGTTTTATATCAAAATAATCAATTTTTTTACAACAGTGGTTTCAAAGTAAAAGTGCAAGATACTGTTGGCTCTGGCGATTCATTTTTGGCTGCATTATTGTCACAATTATTGGTTACATTTGACCCGCAAGCTGCCATAAATTTTGCTTGCGCCGTTGGTGCTATGGTAGCACAACATGAAGGTGCAAACCCAAAAATTTCTGCTGAAGAAATTGAGCGGTTTATGCACCCGCTTTAATTTAATATAAATAATGGCAATATAAATCACAATTTAAACGATATGAAAACCCACCTCAAAATCACCTTATTGTCCCTTGCACTGCTTTTTTTGGCATGCAAAAAAGATTCAAACTCCAATGAAATGACCACCAAAATTGATAAAAAATGGTGGAAAGAAGCCGTAGTGTATCAAATATATCCTCGAAGTTTTAAGGATACAGATGGCGACGGAGTAGGCGATCTAAAAGGGATTATCGAAAAGCTCGATTATATTAAATCTTTGGGCATTACTACAGTTTGGCTAAACCCAATTTATGGTTCGCCAAATGCAGACAATGGCTATGACATTTCTGATTATCAAACTATTATGAAAGAGTTTGGCACGATGAACGATTTTGATAATTTGCTCAAAGGAATGCACGAGCGAGGGTTGAAATTGGTGATGGATTTGGTTGTCAATCACAGCAGCGACCAGCACAAGTGGTTTCAAGAAAGCAGAAAATCTCGTGATAATCCATACAGAGATTACTATCATTGGTGGCCCGCCGAAAAAGGAAAACCGGCTTTTAGACCAGGTTCTTTTGAAGCCGATGGCAGCGGATGGCGGTTTGACAAAACCACAAACGCTTATTATTTGCACTATTTTAGCTACAAACAACCCGATTTGAATTGGGAAAACCCAAAATTGCGTCAAGAAATTTATAGCATGATGAATTGGTGGTTCAAAAAAGGCATCGATGGTTTTCGGATGGATGTGATTCCGGTGATTGCAAAAGACACTTCGTTTCCGGTGATTACGCAAGCAACTTTAGACAAAAATTTCAACGGAAGCTGGTTTACCTATTTTGCAAGCACTCCCGCCGTACATGATTATTTGAAAGAAATGAACCGTGAAGTTTTGAGCAAATACGACTGCATGGCACTTGCCGAAGGTGCCGGAATGACCAAAGAAACCGCTCTAAACTTTGTTGATGCAGACCGACATGAACTTGATATGGGCTACCATTTTGAGGGTGTAGATCTAGGCTATATCCCCGGGAAATACAAAACCATGAATCCAAATTGGAGCCTGATAGCCTTCAAAAAAATCTATTCTGATTGGGACAAAGTTTATGCCAATAAAGGTTGGGGTACTATATATTTGGGCAATCACGACCAGCCTCGAATGGTGAGTCGTTGGGGCAATGATGCGCCAGAGTTTCGAGCCGTTTCCAGCAAAATGCTAACCACTTTTTTGATGACAATGAGCGGAACGCCATACTATTATAACGGTGACGAAATTGGGATGATGAACATCAAATTTGATAAAATCGAAGATTATCGTGACATCGAAATTATGGCAGAATACGAAAAAGTGAAAATGGCAAAAGGCGATTTGAAACAATTCATTATCGACCAAAAAACAGGTGGGGCTCGCGACAATGGCAGAACACCATTTCAATGGAATTCATCATCAAATGCTGGCTTTACAACTGGAAATCCTTGGCTGAAAGTCAATGAAAATCATACCACTTTGAATGCCGAAAGTCAAGAAAATGACCCCAATTCTGTATTGAACTATTTTAGAAAAATAGTAAAATTACGCAAAGAAAACGATGTTCTCATATATGGAAAATATACTTTATTAGACGAAAAAAATACAAAAGTATATGCTTATACAAGAGAATTAAACGGCAAAAAAATGTTGGTTTTGCTGAATTTTAGCAAACAAAAAGCCAAAGCAAACCTCAATATCGATCTCACAAACTCCAAAGTTCTGATCAATAATTATCCAACAACAGAATCGCAATTGCTTCCATACCAAGCGATTGTGTATCAAATTTTATAAAAGTTATGAAAAACCAATTTTTAAAAACCAACTTACTTATATTACTAACTTCAATTATGGCAAATAGTCAAGAAATTGTTTCAAAAAACAAAACATTAGATCAAAAATGGTGGAAAGAAGCCATCGTGTATCAAATTTATCCACGCAGTTTTAAAGACAGCAATGGCGACGGAATTGGTGATATTCAAGGCATCATTTCAAAATTAGATTATATCAAATCATTGGGGATAGATGCCGTTTGGCTAAACCCTATTTACCAATCTCCAAACGACGATAATGGTTATGATATTTCTGATTATCAAGCTATTATGAAAGATTTTGGCACGATGCAAGATTTTGATGAATTGCTAAAAGGACTGCACAATCGCGGCATCAAAGTAGTTATGGATCTGGTCGTAAACCATTGTAGCGACGAACATTTTTGGTTTCAAGAAAGCCGAAAATCACGTGACAACAAATATCGAAATTATTTTTATTGGTGGCCAGCCGAAAAAGGTACACCGCCATATCGATGGAGCTGGTTTGACGTAAATAGCAATGCTTGGAAATATGACCAAACCACAAACGCCTATTACTTGCATTATTTTTCTAAAAAACAACCAGATTTAAACTGGAATAACCCCGATTTGAGACAAGAAATTTATTCGATGATGGATTTTTGGTTGGCCAAAGGAATAGACGGATTTCGCATGGATGCCTTTCAATTTATTTCAAAAGACGACAGTTTTCCAGAATTGCCAAAAGAAATTGCAGACAAACCTTCAGAAATTATCAAATTTTATGGCAATGGCCCTCATTTACACGAATATATTCAGGAAATGAACAAACAAGTTTTGAGCAAATACCCAAATGTGATGACCGTTTCAGAAGGCGCAGGCGATTCGCCCGAAGCTGCCATGAAATTTGTAGATCCCGCCCGCAACGAGCTCAATATGGCCTATCATTTTGAAAGCGTAGATGTAGGCAGGCACATTCTTGACTTTGGTTTGGTCAAATACAAAAATATTTTTGAACGATATGACCAAGCATTCAAAGACAAAGGATGGCTCTCGATATTTTTGGCCAATCATGACCAACCCCGAATGGTAAGCAAATTTGGCAATGATACCGCCGAATATCGTGAAATATCGTCCAAAATGCTCTCCACATTCATCCTCACCATGCGCGGCACCTCCTACTATTTTCAAGGCGACGAACTTGCCATGAACAATATCAGATTTGACAATATTGATGATTATAAAGATGTAGAAACCCGAAACAAATATACCAGTCTAAAAGAAAAAAATGGCGATTTAGCAGCATTCCTCGAAGGACAAAAACAAACTGCCCGCGAAAACGGAAGAACCCCATTTCAGTGGGATGCCACACAAAATGCAGGCTTTTCGACAGGCAAACCATGGCTGAAAGTCAACCCAAATTATACCTCCATAAACGTCGAAAATTTAGAAAAAAACCCAAATTCGACACTCCATTTTTTTAGAAAATTAACCGCTTTGCGCAAACAAAATCCCATTTTAGTATATGGCACCTTCACTATTTTGGACAAAAATAACCCAAACATTTTTGCATACCAACGCGTTTTGGATCACAAAAAAATGATAATTTTGTTGAATTTTACCAATCAAAAAACCAATTATCAGCTGCCGTTTGCGCTCAAAATTGCCAGCCCACTCATCAACAATTACGACCACAATCCAGAAGCAAACCAACTTTTGCCCTACCAAGCCCTCGTTTTTGAAATCGAAGAATAACAAAAACAAAAATCAGATTCAAACCAAAACCGTTTTTTGAAACTATACTGATGTTTTTTTGGCGCACACCACCCGTCCAGCACACCACCCGTCCCGCTGCACGCTATATCTTTTTGGATTTTCCGAAAAAGAAAATCCAAAAAGGATACCGCTACATCGGGGCGATTTTAGACTTTTTGGGTTTTTGAGACGTGATTTTTAATATTCAAAATTAGCCGGGTTTAATTCTCTAGAACTTACCAACCCGATCTAATCTCACCAAACACGCCGAATCCAAACAGCCACAAAAAACCAGTTTTATATCAGATATAAAAAGCCGATCGGGCGATATAAATTATTTTTTTTAATAAAAAATAATGTTTATTTTTGACAAATAAAACATTAAATAGCAGTTTTAAAACATGCTTATGTTTACAAAAAAAAACTTGCGTTTTTTTTGTATTGTTTAGACAAATATTTGATTTATAGATATTTGTGGATAGTATAAATGCTAAAAATTGCGTTCCTTAATGAGTTGGCTGCAATTTGAAAAAACGAAACTTAAATGGAAGAATTAATTATACAGAAAACTGTTGCTTAAATGCTCAAAGCAATGAAGTTAAAATTGAATACTCAAAAATTTCACCATGAGTTTGCTTCAATTAGACATGGTAATTACTTTGACTTCATAAATATTGTTAAAGCACCAATTCCAACTGTCGTCGTTTATATTTCAGGAAATATAAAAGTTAATAATTTCATAGGAAAAGGAGAAATTGATTTTGTTGGTTTAATTAAATCTGGCCCATCTCAAATTGATTTTTTAAAAAAATGCTTAACTGAATTTGGAATTTTAATAGATAATGACATTCCTGATATAATTTATGAAAAAACAGTTCTATTTGAAATTGGGTTAAGAATGCACGCTAATAATCATGGATTAATTAAAGAAAGAGAGTTATTAATTGATGTGATTAAAAAAATAAATATTTTAAAAAAAATGTCTGAGATAGAAACTCAAAAATTAGATAATGGTAGGCGTTTTCTAAATATGATTAAACATAACAAAAATCAATTTTCAGATTGGCAAACTGGTATTATTGCTTTTGAAGAAGCTTATGAAATAATAGAAAAATATAATTTAACTGTAATATAAAAAATGCTGACAAACGGCCAGCCTTTCGTTTGGCTTGAAAACCCAACAATGAATTCCAATCGTCGATTACCGCTAAAAAATATAACGGGTGGGATAAACTCCAAAAAAATAATTTTTTATCAAAAGTGGTATTGTTTTCAATCTTTTTTTGTTAAAAACTCATCAGTAAAATGAACTTTTTGTGATGGTTTTGCAAATTTTGCCTCATTATATGTGCTTGAATTCCCTTTTGGAATCGAAAGCGACGTCCAATTATCATTGCAAATCATTTTTCCTAAAAAAACAATTTGTCCAATATGATATGGATAATGTGCAAGCTGCCTTGAAATTGCTTCCAAAACGCAGTGTTTTTGATTTCGAATCAATATTTCTTTCTCAAAATCTTCATCGGAGAGCGATTTTAAAGTTGCAAACAAACAATTCCATCCTGCATCCCAAGTTTGTAAAACTTCCTGTCTTGTGGTCAAATAATTTTCAAATTCGGCATCCCTATTTCTCCAAGATTTTTCTCCATCCGAGGTCAAAAAATTCGTCCAACGCGAAAGCATATTACCGCTCAAATGCGTGACAATCATTGCAATACTGTTGCTTTGCTTATTGTATTGCCAAAATAATTTTTCGTCGGATAATTGCAAAAATGTCTTTTCGCCAAGCATTTTGTAATATTCAAACTGTTTTATGAAACCTGCCAAATCGTGTTTTGTCATTTTCTGTGTTTTATATCAACTAAAACGAAATACATTTTAGGAACCTAAATACTCCAAAATACTTTTTGAAATAAATTCGATTTGCTCGTCCAAAAGTTCAGTGTGCATCGGCAACGAAAGCACTTCATTGACCAATTGATTGGTGATCAAAAATTGAGATTCTTGATATCGAATATCTTGATAAGCTTTTTGAGAATGCAGCGGAATTGGATAATAAATGGCACATGGAATTCCTTTTTCTAACAAATGTTGCATCAAGCCATCACGGTTTGCATCAATAATTCGTAACGTATATTGATGAAAAACGTGGCAATCACATTGCTCGCAAATCTGAGGTGCTACTATATTAGGGTGATTCGCAAACGCATTCGAATATTTGCGTGCTGCCTCCTGTCGTGCTTTGTTATATTGGTCTAGCAAAGGCAGTTTTATGTTTAAAACGGCTGCTTGTATGCTGTCTAATCGCGAGTTTACACCAACCACATCGTGGTGATATCGCTCATACATACCGTGATTTGCAATCCCTCGAATGCGATGTGCCAATGTGTCATCGTTAGTAAAAATAGCACCGCCATCACCATAACACCCCAAATTTTTTGACGGAAAAAAAGAGGTTGCTCCAATATGTCCTATCGTGCCCGCTTTGCGCTTTTGCCCGTCAGAAAAACGACAATTTGCGCCAATCGCTTGTGCGTTATCCTCGATTACAAACAGATTATGTTGGTTTGCAATCTTCATAATGGCCTCCATATTAGCCGCTCTACCAAACAAATGTACTGGGATAATGGCCTTGGTTTTGGGCGTTATCGCATTTTTTAGAGCCTCGAGATCAATGTTCATATTGTGTATATCAACATCTACCAACACTGGCGTAAGCTGCAAAAGAGCAATGGTCTCTACAGTTGCTGCAAATGTAAAATCTGCAGTAATCACTTCGTCTCCAGGTACTAAGCCCAAAGCCATCATTGCAATTTGCAAAGCGTCTGTGCCATTTGCACAGGGAATAACGTGCTTGACATTCAGATAATTTTCTAGGTTTTTTTGAAACTGTTGCACTTCAGGTCCATTAATATAACTGGTTGTATCCAAAACACCTTGAATTGCGTTATTTACGGCAGAAGCGATTGTATCATATTGACTTTTGAGGTCAACCATTGCAATTTTTTTCATCTAAATTGAATTAAAATTTGAAGCGAATCATGATTATTGTTTTTAAAAACGAAAACAAAAGTAATAATTTTGATGCTATTTTAGGTGTTTTAAAACAAAGAAAATGTATTTTAGCACTCAATTTTAATAAAATGCAGTACCTATACAATACAATCGTTTTTTTGGCTACCTATTTACTTCAGATTTTTGGTTTTTTAAATCCAAAAATAAGACTTTTTATTGATGGTCGAAAAAATGTTTTTGATGTTTTAATCCAAAACATTCATGTCACAGACCGCGTTTTGTGGTTTCATGCCGCTTCATTAGGCGAATATGAGCAAGGTTTACCTGTAATCGAACAAATGAAAAAACGCTTTCCAAGCCACAAAATAGTTGTAAGTTTTTTTTCGCCTTCGGGGTTTGAGGTCAAAAAAAATAATCAAATTGCAGATATAACCGTTTATTTGCCATTAGATAGTCCTCAAAATGTTAGCAAATTTCTTGATTTGACACACCCAGAAATGGCTTTTTTTATCAAATATGAATTTTGGCCCAATTATTTATCAGAATTAAAAAAGCGTGGTATTAAAACCTTTTTGATTTCAGGAATCTTTAGAAAAAATCAATTATTTTTTTGTTGGTATTGCGGTTTTTTTAAAAAAATGCTTCACGGTTTTGAACATTTTTTTGTGCAAAATGAAAATGCTAAAAACTTATTAAATCTTATTGGTTTTCAGAATATTACGGTTTCTGGAGACACCCGTTTTGACCGCGTCTTTTCGATTGTGGAACAAGATAATACGTTGCAGTTTGTAGCCGATTTTAAAAACAATATTACAACAATTGTAGCTGGAAGCACCTGGTCTAAAGACGAAAATGTTTTGGTTTCATACATTAATAATCACCAAAACCTTAAATGGGTTATTGCGCCTCACAACATAGATGTGGTTCAAATTCTAAAACTAAAGAACTCAATTTCTAAAAAAGTAATTTTGTTTTCTGAAAAGGAAGGCATGAATATGCCAGATTTTGATGTTATGATAATTGATACAATTGGACTTTTGACCAAAATTTATCAATATGCAGACATCGCTTATGTGGGTGGTGGTTTTGGAAATCCGGGCGTGCATAATTTATTGGAGCCGGCAGTTTTTGGAGTTGCAATTATTATTGGCCCCAATTATTCGCATTTTGAAGAAGCGGTTGCATTGGTTAATATGGGTGGTTGCACAAGCATTTTGAACCCAAAAGAAGCTACAGAAGTATTTGACAAGCTAATTCAAAATCAAGATGTTAGATTAGAAATGGGTCATATTTGCCACACTTTTGTAAAGATGAACAAAGGGGCAACACATAAAATAATGAATTATTTTGAAAAATAATCGTGATTTTTGCTCAAAATAATTTGCAAAAGAATAAAAATTGCTTATTTTTGCACTCGCATTAGCAAATTTGGTCTATGGTGTAATGGTAACACAACTGTTTTTGGTGCAGTCTTTCAAGGTTCGAGTCCTTGTAGACCAACTTTTAAAATTAAAAAAACCCCTTCAAAATAATTTTTTAGGGGTTTTTTTGTTTTAGTTTTTTTTGATTAGCTCACTTAATAATGTATTTTTGACTAACTTTTTTGACAAAACAATAAAATGTAATACTTTATGAACTTTGATGTGCATCTTTATTCTGACGGAGCAGCAATAGGAAATCCCGGCCCTGGCGGCTATGGAGTTGTTATGGAGTGGGTTGGTAAGCCTTATAAACGAGAGTTTTTTGAGGGTTTTAGACATACAACAAACAATAGAATGGAATTGTTGGGAGTTATTGTAGGACTTGAAAAATTGAAAAACAACGGCACCAAAGTTTTGGTGGTTTCAGATTCTAAATATGTTGTGGATTCTGTCGAGAAAAAATGGATTATGGGCTGGGAGAAAAAAGGTTTTGTTGGAAAAAAAAATCCAGATTTATGGAAACGATTTTTGAAAGTTTATCGGCTTCACGATGTTAAAATGCAGTGGGTAAAAGGACATAATGACCATCCACAAAATGAACGTTGTGATGTGTTGGCAATGATGGGGGCAAAATCTGCAGTTTTGTCTGTAGATGCTGTTTATGAAGATGTTGGTTCAAAATTGTAAACACATTTCAAAAAAATTGCGTGATAGTCAAAATAAATGCTCAAAGCCTAACAGATATTAATTGATACTTTTGTTATGAATTGGTTCAGATTTTTAAACCTATCAATTCCGAAAACGTTTTCGCACGAACAGCAGCCGATTTTGATAAAAATCCTACTTTGTGGAATACATTTAAAGTATTTTTAAAACAAAAATCAACTTATCAAGAAAAACTTATTATGATTCAAAAAATAAAACTCAATTTTTGGCAAATTATCAATATGAATGTTGGTTTTTTTGGCATTCAATACAGCTTTGGTTTACAACAAAGTGCTGTGAATCCAATATATGATTTTTTGGGCGCAAGCCCGGATCAACTGCCATTACTCAATTTGGCTGGGCCATTGACAGGCTTATTGATACAACCTATTATTGGTGCATTAAGTGATAAAACTTGGTTGCCAAAATGGGGCGGTCGCCGCAAACCTTATTTTTTTATTGGTGCAATTGTTTGTAGTATTGCTTTGTTTTTATTTCCATTTAGTAGTTCGTTGTGGATGGCAGCTGGGTTGTTATGGATTCTTGACGCAGGAAATAATACTGCAATGGAGCCATATCGCGCTTTTATTGCAGATAAATTAGATGATGAGCAACAAGCTACTGGTTTTCAAGCACAAAGTTTTTTTACCGGTTTTGGGCAGACTTTGGCTAATATTTCTTTGTTTATTTTTCCGTTAATTTTTATTGGAACAACTGGAAAATTACCGACTTGGGTTTTTGCTTCCTTCTTTTTAGGAGCCGTTTGTTCTATAGTATCTGTGTGGTGGAGTGCCAAAACTACGTCTGAAATACCGCCAACTGAAGAAGAATTGGAAGCCATTAAATCTGAAAAAATAAATATTTTTACGCCTTTTATAGACATCTTTTTAGCCATAAAAGAAATGCCAAAAGTGATGTGGCAATTGGCTTTGGTATATCTTTTTCAGTGGTATGCCCTGTTTTGTTATTGGCAAAATTCATCAAAGAGTATTGCGCTCTCTGTATGGAATACCACACCACAAAAAGACATGAGTTTATATGGAGAAGCCGTTTCTTGGACAGGTTTGGTAAATGGTTGGTATAACATTGTTACTTTTTTATGTGCTTTTGGGTTGGTCTTTTTTGCGAAAAAATATTCGGCAAAGACGGTCCACTTTTCTTGTTTGCTGCTTGCTGCGATAGGTTTTTTAATATTTCCACATATCGAAAACAAATATTTACTTTTTCCTGCAATTACAGGTTTTGGGATTGGTTGGGCTAGTATGATGGGTATTCCATATTTGATGGTTGTAAACAATATTCCAAAAGAAAGATACGGCGTTTATATGGGCATCATCAATATGATGATTGTAATTCCAATGTTTATTCAGACCATCACTTTTGGGTATATCATGAAACATTTTTTGAATAATGATGCTCGAAATGCGATCACTTTTGCAGGGATTTTGTTGGTTTTCGCAGCGATTTGTACTTTATTTATCCAAACCAAAAACCAAAAAATTGAATAAAATTGCCTATCAAAAAGCTATAGAATTGTTACAAAAATGTGCTTCAGCTGAAGGTTTTCTGGCAAGTGCTCAAAACATTTCAAACTACAAACGGGTTTGGGCTCGCGATGGCGTAATCTGTGGTTTGGCAGCATTAGCATCCGGCGATCAAAATTTAATTTATACTTTTGAAAAAACATTAGAAACATTAGCCAATAACCAACACAAAAACGGAACAATTCCTTCAAATGTGATGACTTCAGCTAATTCAGTTGAGGTGAGTTATGGCGGATTGGCAGGCAGAGTAGATGCGGTAACTTGGTTTGTAATAGGTATTTGTCAATATGGTTTTTATAAAAATGACCCTGCATTTGTAAAAAAATATGAAGTGCATATCCATAAATGTTTGCAGCTTTTGGAAGCTTGGGAGTATAACAACAAACACCTTGTCTATGTGCCCCTTTCGGGCAATTGGGCCGATGAGTATGTCACAGATGGATATGTCTTGTATGACCAACTACTGCGTTATTGGGCTTTGAAAAGTTATTATTATTTTGCAAAAGACGAAGCAATTTTAGCCAAAATAAAACATATTAAACAGCAAATCGAAATTAATTTCACACCAGATACAAATGGTGAAAAATACCACGAAAAAGCTTTTCAGGAAGCTAAAATTTCAGATTTTATGCCGTGTTCTTTTTCGCCGGCAGGCTACAAAAAATATTTTGACGCATTTGCCAATTCATTGGCAGTAATATTGGATATAGGAAATAATGATTTTCAAAAAACCATAATGAGTTATGCTCAAAATATTCAAAATCAAACAGATATGAAATTAATTCCGGCCTTTTATCCTCCAATTCAAGAAACGGATTTGGACTGGAATCTGCTCAAAAACAACTGTAAATATGAATTTCGAAATTATCCAAACGAGTTTCACAATGGAGGAAGCTGGTCGATGGTGAATGGTTTTTTTGGATTAGCACTTATTCAAAACGGAAAAAAAGAAGCTGCTATTTTGGTTTTGGATGCAATAAATGAAGCAAATGAGGTAGCTGATTTTGGTTTTTTTGAAAATTTTAATACCAAAACAGCACAGCCTAACGGTGTAAAATATTGTGCTTGGAGTGCAGCTGCAACCTTGATTTTGCACCAAAATTTATTTTCAAACTTTAAATTATTAGTCTAAATTGGAAAAAAAAATAGACCTTATATGTGTGGGCGAAGTGTTAATTGACTTTATTGGTCACGAAACCAATACCGCCCTAAATCGAACCAAAGATTATCATCGTTTTTTGGGCGGATCGCCAACTAATGTTGCCGTTAATGCCGCGCGGCTAGGCATGAAATCAATTTTGATTGCCTCTTGTGGTCAAGACGGACTGGGAGATTATATTGTTCGCAAACTCAACGCAAATCATGTTGATACCTCTTATATCAAAAAATTAGAAACCGCGCCAACTTCGATAATTTTGGTGTCAAAATCTACCGGTACACCTGATTTTATCGCTTTTCGCGAGGCGGATTGTATGATAACAGCAGACCAAATTTCGGACGAACTGCTTCAATCTGCCAAGATTTTTCATACAACTTGTTTTGCTTTAAGCAAAAATCCTGCTCAAGAAACCATTTTGAATGCCGCAAAAAGAGCTCAAAAATTAGGCCTTCAAACAAGTATAGACATCAATTTTTCTGAAAGAATTTGGCCAGATCGCAAAGCAGCCATTCAAGTTTTGAAAACTTATTTATCAACAAACCCGTTGGTCAAAGTTAGCGAAGACGATTGTTATCGACTTTTTACAGTATCAAAAACAGAGGATTTTATTTTTGATTATTTTCACAATCTTGGTGCTTCAACCATCTGCTTGACCAAAGGAAAAGACGGCGTAGTTTTGAGTGATTTGAATCATGGTTTAATATACCATAAGGCTTTGCCAATCACCGAAATTATGGATACCACTGGGGCGGGAGATGCTTTTTGGACAGGTTTTTTATATGCACAGCTGAATAAAAAAGATTTTGATGATACCATTCAGATAGCGCAAAAATTAGCTGTTTTGAAACTTCAAAATGTTGGACGACTCCCAGAGAACATTGATATTCAGGCCTATTTGAACGAAAATTAATTTTTTTGGTTTTTAATTATTTCTATCGAAACCATTATAAATCCCTTTTTTTTTGATTGTTCTATTTGCAAAAAAGCAGCTTGTGTCAAATCTATTTCGTGATTTTTCGAGAAACATCCTCGGTCTGTAACAGTTACGATTACAGATTTTGAATTGCTCAAATTTGTAATTTTAAGTTTAGTTCCAAATGGCAAATTTCGGTGGGCTGCTGTATATTTTTGATTGTCAAATATACTTCCATTTGCAGTTTTTCGGCCATTGAATTTATTGGAGTAGTAGGATGCTTTTGCTTTTTTTTTGAAAAATTTTAAATCATAAACGCTGTCTTTTTGAATATTTGATGCACAAAAATTCGTTTCCTTGTGTAGGAATCTTATATTATAAATGGTAGTAAAGCTACAAAAGAGTAGTGCTAAAATGCAGCCTTTAATCGTAATAATAATGGGTGTATATGGCATAATTTAGGATTCAAAAAAATGATTATTTTTTTCAAATGCAGTTCCTATCACAACTATGTCTGCCCCAGCGTCAAACATTTTTTGAATATCCTGTATATTTGAAATACCCCCACCTACAATCAAAGGAATATTGATGTGTTGGGCTACTTTTTTTACCATTTCAATCGGCACTGAATTTTTTGCACCACTTCCTGCTTCGAGATACACCAGCTTGTTGCCCATTAACTCCCCTGCTTGTGCAGTATGTATCACAAAATCAATGTTCTTTGTTGACATTGGCTTGGTTTTGCTAATTCTTTCTACAGCAGTTATTCTGCCGCTTTCTATCAACATATAAGCGGTTGAAATGATCTCTAAGTTTGTTTTTTTCAAAAACGGAGCTGCTTTTACTTGGTGCTCTATCAAAAAATCTGGATTGCGACCAGAAATTAAATTTAAAAACAAAATACCATCGGCATAAACCGATATTTGCGATGGATTGCCTGGAAAGAGAAGAATTGGTAGCGAACAGTATTTTTTTAGTTCAAGAATTAAATCGTCTATTTTGGTCGAAAAAACTTCGCTTCCACCAACAAATAAGTGGGTTGCGGGTGAAGCGTTTATTTTTTGACTTATGAAAGCTATGACCTCAATATCAACTTTGTCGGGATCTATCAAAATGGCCAACATTTTTTGACCATTTGTTTTTGAAGCCATTATTTTATCTATTATCAACATTTTTTGGTTTAAAAGATGGTCAAAATCAACTTTAAAAATTAATCTTTGACCAATTTTATGGTTTTCTGATGTTGGTTTTCGTCAATCACTTGAACCAAATACAAGCCTTTGTTTAGATTTGAAATATCATAATCAAAATGGCTGTTTTTATTTTCAAATGCGGCTACTTTTTGTCCAGTAATTGTATAAATAGTGACTTTCAAATTGTCTTTATTCAAATTAAAATAAGTTGATGTTGGGTTTGGAAA
>JANNBA010000205.1:0-4699 GCA_031384845.1 Bacteroidota bacterium | reverse complement strand
AAAAAAAATAAGATAAAAATAGAAAATTGCGGGAGGTGCATATCATAATATTGCTATAAAAATAGATTGAACGATTTTAGCTTGGAGTTATAATAATTACAGTGAATTAGGAGATGGATTTTCTAATAATAATAGAACACCATCTCAAATTGGCACTGCCTACAATAGGTAAATTATTTCTTGTGGTTTTAATTAATCAATTGGTATCAAATCAAATGGAACGCTGCGGGCTTTGGTGTTGGAATGAATAAAATGTTTAAGTGATGTTAAATTAACTAATAAATATCACTAGTGTCCACTAAAAAATAAAATAAGTTCTTTGAAATTATTGTAAATCTGTATTTTAAGAGTCATTTTTAAGCGTGACGATTTGAAATGATTATTATGTTCGTAAATCAATATTACGAATATGAATCACGGTAAATATGTTTTTTCTCAACTGATTGAATTTCTTCCTCAACGTGTTTTTGACAGGTTAACCAGCAAATATTCTGGCAATAAATCGGTCAAACATTTTACTTGTTGGAATCAATTATTATGTATGATTTTTGGTCAACTTTCAGCAAGAGAAAGTTTAAGAGATTTGATAATTGTTATAGAAGCACATCAATCAAAATCATATCATTTAGGATTTGGCAAGAATGTAACTCGAAGTAATTTATCCAAAGCTAATGAAAATCGTAATTATAAAATATTTGAAGAGTTTGCTAATCATTTAATATTGATTGCCCAAGATAAAAAAAGTAATGATGCCTTTGAAATAAAAGGTACTATTTATGCTTTTGATTCTTCAACAATTGATCTATGCTTGAGTGTATTTTGTTGGGCTCATTTTCGAAAAACTAAAGCAGGAATAAAATTGCACACTCTATTTGATATCAACACACAAATCCCTGTATTTATCCATATTACAGAAGCAAATGTGCACGATGTCAATGCAATGGATGTCATAGATTATGAGCCATTTGCGTATTATATTTTTGACCGTGCTTATGTTGATTATGATCGACTTTTTCGAATTACAAAAGCTAATGCTTATTTTGTTGTTAGAGCAAAATCTAATGTAAAATTTAAAAGAATGTATTCTCTAAAAATTGACAAAACCACTGGAATTAAATATGACCAAATTGGTAAAATAGAAGGTTTTTATACCTCAAAAGATTATCCAGAAAAGATACGAAAAGTAAAATTTTTCGATACTGAAAATAAAAAAATGTTAGTATTCTTGACTAATAATTTTGAATTATCAGCTCAAGATATTGCACTACTTTACAAACAAAGATGGCAAGTAGAATTGTACTTTAAATGGATAAAACAGCACCTAAAAGTTAAGACCTTTTGGGGAACAACAGAAAATGCTGTTCGTATTCAAATCAATGTAGCAATTGCAACTTACTGTTTGGTTTCTATAATAGCAAAAGATTTAAAAATTAATCGTTCAACTTACGAAATTCTACAAATTTTATCCGCATCATTACTCGACAAAATAGCTGTAAATGAACTACTTATGAAATCAGATAACAATAATGTCAATGAGCATAATACTAACCAGCTGGTTTTCAACTTATTTTAAGTGGACACTAGTGATTCTATTTTAATACAAAAACAATTTTTGTACTTTTTTTACTCAACTATAAAACCAAAAAAAGCACCTTTCACAAAGTGCTTTTTTTGGTCTATAAAATATTCTTTTACAGTGAAGTAATAATAAACTCGCTACGTCTGTTGGCTTGGTGTTCCTCTTCGGTACATTGTATATTGTCGGCACATTTGTTGACCAATTGCGTTTCTCCGTATCCTTTTCCTGTTAATCGAGAAGTGTCTACACCGTTTTTAACCAACCACGCCATTGTTGATTTGGCTCTTCTATCGGATAGTTTTTCGTTGTATTTGAATGTCTGACGACTATCGGTATGCGAACGAACATCTATTTTCATATTTGGATATTGTTTCATCACATCTAATATCTTCTCGAGTTCTAAGGCTGCATCTGGACGGATATTCCATTTGTCTAAATCAAAATAGATAATCTTGATTCCGAAGGCTTTGGCCAAATCATCTCCAACGGTAACCGTTTTGATGATTTTCTCTAACTGTATAGGCAAGTCGGTTTTGTCTTTATCAAATCCAAGGGTAACTTTTTGTTCTTTGGTTTCATAAGGTTCTTTTTCGGCACGCACATAATAGGTTTTGCCACTTTCTAGTTTTCCTAAATCATAGAATCCTTTGTCGTCTGAGACTACTTCTTTTATTTTATTGAATTTTTCGTCTAATACCGTTATTTTGGTATTGGCCAATGGTGCGCCTGTTTCTGAATCGGTTACCAATCCTGAGAGTTCTTGTTCAAAAATTAGTTTTCTAGTTTCTAGAAATTTGTAGATATCGTCAAATCCTTTTCCTCCATCTCTGTTTGAAGATAGGAATCCTTTTCTGGTTTTGGTGTCTATCAAATAAGCAAAATCATCTTGTGGTGAGTTGGCTGGTTCGCCAATGTTTATGGGCGCAGTCAGTGTTCCATCAGCATTAATTCTGGACATAAAAATATCCAATCCTCCCAATCCTGGTTGTCCATCGGTGGCATAATACAATTCGTTTTCATCGGTTACAAACGGGAAGGTTTCTTTTCCTTCGGTGTTGATTGTATCGCCTAAGTTCTCTGGTGTTCCAAAGCTTCCATCGTCATTGATTTTTACTTTCCATAAATCAGATTGTCCGTGTGTTCCAGTCATATCTGATGCAAAATAAAGTGTTTTTTCATCTGGACTCAATACTGGGTGTGCTGTGCTGTAATTGTCACTATTGAATGGCAATTCAGTGGCATTAATCCATTGGTTTTCGACTAATGTGGCTTTGTATAATTTAAGCAAGGTGACTTTTGAGGCATCTTTCCCTATTTTACCTTTATTGAAGTTGTTTCTAGTAAAATACATAGTTTTGCCATCTTTGGTAAAAACGGGTGTTGCTTCGTGAAATTTTGAATTGACATTTTTAGCAAATTTCTCAGGTGTGCCTAATGCGCCATCGGTTCCACTTTCTGCAGCATACATATTGGTGAAATTCTGGTTGGTCCACTTGTGTTTTTTTTGCGAAAAACTTCCGGTATCTCTTGCCGAAGTAAAGACCAATTTGGTTCCAGAAAATGAGCTGCCATAGTCTGAAAAGGCAGAATTGATTCCGGCATCTTCAATGGTATATCTTCCTGAATTGGCTTTGATAACTTCTAGATAGTTTTTCTTCTCTGTAAAGCGTTTCCCTCTAGAATCATCTGTTACTTTTTGGTTAAAAGTAGCCATCATTTGATCGGCTTTTTGATATTCACCAATAGATTTTAAGGCTTGTGAATAGCGGTAGTAATACTCTGGTGCTACTTCGGTATTCATCGCAAAAAGTTCTCCATACCATTTGGCAGCTTTTGCTAAATCGGCATTAAAATAATAGGCATTGCCGAGTTTTTGAAACATATCAGCCGATTTGTAACCTTTCTCTGCGATACGTTCGTAGGTTTTGGTGGCATCGATATAGGCAAATTTATCGTATTGCTTTTCTGCTTTTTTGATGGCACCTTCTTGCGCATAACTACTGGTTATGGCGGTCAATACGGTTATAAAAAGAATTATTTTGTTTTTCATAATGCTATACTTTTAGAAGAATCGAGGCGAAACAATTTTATTGTAATTTTTGAATAATTCATAGCGAAGGAATATCTCGTGTGATCCTGAATTATAGTTTTTTAAACGGGTGGTTTCTAAATCATATCCGTAACCGATATAAAGCTCTGGGTTGATTTGAAATCCTGCCATAGCGCTCACTGCTGCATCCCAACGATACGCTAGTCCGAGTACTAATTTTTCGTTTATCAAGAAATTTCCTGAAACATCTACTTGTAATGGCGCACCTTCAACAAGTTTGGTTAACAAAGCGGGTTTGAATTTGACACTACTGTTTAAATCAAACACGTGTCCTGCTATCAAATAGTAGTTGATTCTTTCTTTGTAAATCGCTACTTGGTTGTCATCATAGCGTACTCTGGTTTGAAAAAAGTTCGGTATAGAGAATCCAACATAGGTTTTATTAGAGTGCAAATAGATTCCTGCTCCTAGGTTTGGCGAAAATTTATTGAAACTCACTAATGCTGGATCAGGACTTGAATAATTTAGTTTGGTAACATCTAAATTAAAAAAGTTGGCTGTTCCTTTTAATCCAAAGGATAGTTTGTATTTCTCAGATGTTTGAACACTGTATGAAATGTCTGCCGAGATAGCATTCTCTTGTGTTGGTCCAATTCTATCATTGACAAAAGATAATCCCATTCCCACTTTGCTCTCGTTTATTGGTGTATTAATCGAAAGGGCATTGGTTACTGGTGCTCCATCTAGTCCTACCCATTGGGTTCTGTGCAACCCAAAGATGCTCATCACGCCACGTGATCCAGCATAAGCAGGATTCACATTGACCGTGTTGTACATGTATTGTGTAAACTGTGCATCTTGTTGCGCGTAGGTTGAAAAATTTATTATTATAATTATAAAAAGAAATTTTGCTTTCATATTTTTTAGAATTAATTCCCAAAGAAAGTAATATTTTAAGTTCTTTGGGAAAATTTGAATGATTTTTTATTAATTTATAAATAAATAACCTGCTTTATCGATTACTTTTTTCTCATCAACATCATAAATTTTGATAATATAGAAATACGTAC
>JANNBA010000202.1:0-29356 GCA_031384845.1 Bacteroidota bacterium | reverse complement strand
AAAGATTTGGTTTACAGACCTGGAGTATCTGCAACTGAGCTAATCACAGCAGAAACTCTGAAAAAAATTGGTCAATTTGTGGGTAATATAAGTCACGATGTTCGCAAAAACTTTAGCAATCCAAAACTAATTTCGATTCTCGAATTTCCAGTACTTTTTTTGGGTGCAAAACCCTCAAAAACGCCTTCGTTTTATAATTTCATGAATTATGCAGATTTTGGTATTGGCACATTTCATCCAAAAAATGGTATGTTTGATGTCGTTTTAGCGATGCAAAAATTAGCAGAAAATTTAGGAGTGCATTTTCACTTTGATGCCAATATCGAAAAAATAATTGTTGAAAACAAAACTGCGGTTGCCCTTCAAATTAATGGAGAAATCATGAATGCAGATATCATTTTGAGTGGTGCAGATTATCAGCATACCGAATCGTTAATGGATGAAGAAAACCGAGTATATTCTGACAAATATTGGAACTCCCGAGTATTTGCTCCAACATCGCTTCTATTTTATGTTGGATTCAGCAAAAAAATAAACAATATTTCGCATCACGCTTTGTTTTTTGATGTTGATTTTGAGGCGCATGCTAAAGCCATTTATGACGAGCCAAAATGGCCTTCCGAACCTTTGTTTTATGCTAATTTTCCGTCAATTACAGATTCGACTGCTGCACCAATTGGAATGGAGTCAGGTTTTTTTCTAATTCCGTTAGCACCCGGAATAGAAGATACCGAAAGTTTGAGAAATGAATATTTTGATAAAATAATAAGCCGATTTGAAAATCTGACACAACAAAAAGTACGAGAGAACATCATTTTCAAACAATCATTTTGCAAAAATGATTTTGTAAAACAGTATAATTCCTACAAAGGAAATGCTTATGGAATGGCAAATACCTTGATGCAAACGGCTTTTTTGAGACCAAAATTAAAAAGCAAAAAAATTAAAAATTTATTTTTCACTGGTCAATTAACTGTGCCTGGACCCGGGGTTCCTCCAGCCTTAATTTCTGGAAAATTAGTAGCCAATCTAATTCAAAAACAGCTATAAAATGAAGTCACTATTTGATAAAATTTCTTTTGATTGTAGCCGAAATGTTACAAAAACTTACAGCACTTCATTTGCAGCAGCTGTTCGTATGCTATCTCCAAAAATTCGACAAGATATTTACAATATATATGGATTTGTTCGATTTGCAGACGAGATTGTAGATAGTTTTCACGATTTTAACAAAGCCGAATTATTTTCGCTTTTTGAAACAGACTTGTATCACGCAATTGAAAACAAAATTAGTTTAAACCCTATTTTAAATGCATTTCAATATACTGCCAATCGTTATCAAATTCCGATAGAGTTGATAGCCGCTTTTATGAAAAGTATGCGACTTGATTTGACCAAAAAACAATATTTTACCCAAGACGAATATCAGGATTATATATATGGGTCTGCCGATGTAGTGGGTTTGATGTGTCTAAAAGTTTTTGTAAACGGCAACAATCAACAATATGAAGCACTCAAAAAACCTGCAATGCGATTGGGTTCTGCATTTCAAAAAGTAAATTTTTTACGAGATTTAAAAGCTGATTTCAACGAGCTGGATCGCTCCTACTTTCCAGAAACCAATTTGGACAAATTAGACGAGTTGTCTAAAATGAATATTATTCTTGAGATTGAGTCTGATTTTAAAGCAGGCTATCAAGGAATTATAGGACTACCAGAAGAAGCAAAATTTGGTGTTTTTACAGCGTATATTTATTACAAAAAACTATTAGAAAAACTCAAAAACACACCCTCAGAAGCCATCAAAGACACTCGGATTAGAGTTCCAAATTATCAAAAATACGGTTTGTTTGCAAAATGTTATGTCAGTTATAAACTAAATATTATCTAAATTCTAAAATTATGTGGATTCATTTCTTCGTGTTTTTCGCCACCTTCCTGTTTATGGAATTTATGGCCTGGTTTAGTCACAAATATGTTATGCACGGATTTCTATGGAAACTCCATGCCGATCATCACAAAAAAGACCACGATTCTTGGTTTGAACGCAATGACTATTTCTTTATTTTTTATGCAATTGTCAGTATTGTGTTTTTTATACTCTGGCAAAAAAATATACTCAACATCGGACTTGCAATTGGATTAGGGATATTTGCATACGGTTTGGCATACTTTTTTGTTCACGATATTTTCATTCACCAACGATTCAAATTGTTTAGAAATGCCAATAATCGGTATGCAAAAGCCGTTCGTCGCGCTCATAAAATGCACCACAAACACATCGGCAAAGACCATGGCGAATGCTTTGGAATGCTATTTGTACCTTTCAAATATTTTAGGAATTAATTGAATTTCTTGATAATTTCTGATAAGTTTTCTGTCAAATTACGTCGCGTAAACCCCTCAAGATTTGAAGCATTCACATTCAAATTACCCTGCAAAAACAGTTGATAATAATGTATTAACGCAACCTTTAATTTTGATTTTGAATCATAATCTACAAAAATACCAGAACGTGTTGTGTCTATAATTTTTTCAAAATCTGATCCTGAGGGCCCGATTGCGATTATTGGTCTATTGGCAGCCAAATATTCAAACAGTTTTCCTGGAATTATTCCTCTATTAAGCTCAGAATTAATTTCGATTAGCAGCAAAATTTGTGATTTTTTTTGATACTCAATAGCCTCATTATGAGAAATATAACCTACTTTTAAAACATATTTACACAATGCAAATTTCTGAAGGGTTTGCAAAACGTCATCGCTGACGACACCAATCAAAACCAATTCAAAATGGTTTTTGAAACCCGGAATTTCAAGAAGCATTTCAGACAAAATTTGCCACAAAAATTCAGGATTTCTACCAGACAATAATGAGCCAATATGCGCCATCGAAAATTTGGAGTCCAATACCACAGCTCGCCCATCGTGAGGATCAAAACCATTCATAATCACTTCTATCGGTTTGTTTGTAAGCCGCAAAAACTCCAACTTGGTTGAGTTGCTTGTTACTACAATTTGATCAACCGCGTTCAAAACCTGCTGCTCCAACCGAAGGTGTTTTTGTTGTGCAAATCTCGACAGTTTTAAAGACTTTTGATACCCAATAGTGGTCCACGGATCCCTAAAATCTGCAATCCAGTTGACCCCCAATTTCTTTTTCAACCCCAAACCAATCAAGTGCAGACTGTGCGGTGGCCCAGTGGTTATTATTGTATTAATTTGATTTTCTGAGATGTATTTTGTCAAAAAAGCTATCGATGGTTTTACCCACAAAACCCGTGCGTCTGGCACAAAAACATTGCCACGTACCCAGATCGAAATACGTTCAAAAAAACCCTGTTTTTTTTCTTCGGCAATCAATCCAGCGCTCATTTTAAGAGTGCTCTTTTCAGAAAAAAAAGCCGCAATTCTATACGGTTCCCATATTTTTTGACGCAAAATCACCGTGTCCGCAGCCACCTCGCCTATCCAATTTTGATCCACGATGGGATAAGTCGGATTTTCTGGCACATACACCACCGGCTCGATTCCAAAATCTGGCAAATATTTTACGAACTTCAACCATCTCTGCACACCAGGCCCACCAGCTGGAGGCCAATAATAACTGATAATCAAAACTTTAGGAGGAGAAATAGCCATTCTAAAACAATATTTTAATTCGTAAATTTATTACAAACAGCCATTTAAAGCAAATTATATTTAACTTTTATTTGGGCGTGCCCCTTCGGGTCGGTCTTCGGCTCCCGCTTCCCGCAAAAAAGCGGGAGAGCTCCGCCTACGCCCTCACGCAAAGCTACACGAGAAATTATTTCTTAAATACAAAAAATTACATTTGGTATAACAAGCAAACTAACGTAAATTTGTATATTGAAAACTACCTTTATAAAATGATTGCAATTACCGAAAAAACCCTTCAAGACCTACAATTTTCAACCATATTAGATTCATTATCAACAGCTTGCAATACCGAAATAGGAAAGCAAAAAGCTTTGGATATCAAGCCGTTTGAAACCCAAAACGAATTAATAACGGCACTTTTGCAAACTTCAGAATATAGAGCCTCTTTTGACAATAACAATGCCATTCCAAACCACGGTTTTGAATCAATTGCGCACGAAATCAAGTTTTTGGGAATTGAAAATAGTTTTCTCGAAGTAGCAGGTTTTAGAAAAATTAGTGCCATTTCTTCAACAACAAATACCTTATTATTGTATTTTAAAAAATTTGATGATTATTATCCAAAACTGCATTTCAAAGCAAGTCAAATTAAATTCACAAAAGAAATTATTGAAGAGATAGATTATATCATCGACAAATATGGAGAGATTAAAGATAATGCTTCGCCCGATTTGCTTCATATAAGACGAGAAATAAATTCGGTTCGTGGCAAAGTAAATCAAAGTTTTGGGGTGGCATTGACCCAGTGTAATGCGATGGGATATTTGGATGACATCAAAGAAAGTTTTGTGAATAATCGACGGGTTTTGGCAGTTTTGTCTATGTATCGCAAAAAAGTGAAAGGTGCCATTATGGGAAGTTCAAAAACCGGTAGCATTGCCTATATCGAACCCGAAACCACCTTGCAATACTCTCGTGAATTAAGCAATTTAGAATACGAAGAGAAGGAAGAGGTAATGCGAATTTTAAAAAATTTGACCAATCAAATTAGACCATTTTTAGGACTAATTCAAGATTATCAATCTTATTTGAGTGATATTGACGTGATTGCCGCAAAAGCAAAATATGCTCGAAAAACAAATTCAATTTTGCCTACGATTTCAGAAAACAGAAGGTTGTATTTTAAAAATGCCTACCATCCAATTTTGTATTTGACCAATAAATCAAAGGACGAAATTACGCATCCACAATCTATTGAATTGGATCAAAAAAATAGAATTATTGTGATTTCTGGACCCAATGCAGGTGGCAAAACCATCTCGCTCAAAACCGTGGGTTTGTTGCAATTGATGTTGCAATCTGGCATGCTAATTCCGGTTGCAGAGGGCAGCGAAACTTTTTTGTTTGACAGAATTTTGACAGACATTGGTGACAACCAATCTATTGAAAATCATTTGAGTACATACAGTTATCGCCTCAAAAACATGAATTACTTTTTGAGAAAGTGCAATGCCAAAACCTTATTTTTGATTGATGAGTTTGGAACAGGCTCCGACCCTGATTTGGGTGGTGCATTGGCCGAAATTTTTCTCGAAGAGTTTTACCATCGTGAGGCTTTTGGAATCATTACGACGCACTATTCTAATCTTAAAATTTTGGCAAATGAGCTTCCCTTTGCGATGAATGCCAATATGCTTTTTGACGAAAAAACCTTGGAACCAATGTATAAATTAGCTTTGGGTCAGGCGGGAAGTTCGTTTACGTTTGAGGTTGCCCAAAAAAATGGTATTCCGTTTGGGTTGATCAACAGGGCGAAGAAGAAAATTGAAACTGGCAAAGTGAGGTTTGACAAAACAATTGCCAATTTGCAAAAAGAGCGTTCAAAATTGGAAAAAACATCTCAAAATTTGAAGCAAGAAGAGGGAAAAGCGCGCGAGGAGGGCATAAAAATGGAAACGATTAATGTCAAAATCAAGCAAAAGTTGGAAAGTTATCAAGAGCTTTTTGATGACAATCAAAAATTAATTTATATGGGTCAAAAAGTGGAAGTTTTGGCTGGAAAATATTTTAATAATAAAAATAAAAAGGAATTGGTTGCTGAATTTTTGAAACTTATTGAAATTGAAAATTCCAAACGTCAAAAGACAAATTTTAAGGAAGTTATATCAAAAAAAATAGCTACAAAAGCGATTGTTCAAGAGGTGGCTCAGGAGGTTGAAGCCATTCGGGTTGAAAAAAAGCAAAAGAAAATCTTGTCAAAAACCGTTCCCGAGAAACCAAAAGTAATCTTAAAAGTTGGCGATCGGGTTAGGATGATTGATGGCAAAGCCGTTGGAACGATTGATAAAATCGAGAAAAATAAAGTGGTGGTCAACTATGGCGTTTTTACGTCAAAAGTTGGGTTGGAATCGTTAGAATTTGTCGAAATTAAGAGATAAGCAAATATGATTTTACTTGTTCAAAATGTGGTATTGAATGAGTCCGTCTATTGGGCGACGTAGCACGTTTCCGAGGGTCAATCCGTGCTTGGTCATCACAATTTGAAGTTCATCTTTGAGATAAAAAGCGATGGATCCAATAAAATGAACTGGTACTTCTTTGGCATTTTCATATTGCAAGATATAGTTTTCTACAAAATCTTCCATGCCGTTGAAAATTATTTTTTGACATAATTCGTCGTCTTTGTATTGGATCAAAAACTTGGCAAATGTGGCCAGATAGGCATTTGGATTTGGTTCTTTATATAGATTGTGTTTTACAAAATCTGCTTCTATATTGTAGGCTTTTTCAAATGCGGTCGCCATTTTTTTGGGCATTTTGTTGAAATAATAAGCTCGTAGCAACTGTCTTCCAAATTGGTTTCCGGAGCAGTCGTCCATGGCGATATAGCCCAATGATTGTACTTTTTGGTGCAGGATATTGCCATCAAAATAGCTACAGTTGGATCCTGTTCCTAATATGCAAACGATTGCTTTTTCGTTTTTTGGTGTGGTGGCATATACGGCGGCATAGGTGTCTTCGTGAACGGTGACGGCTGCATTTGGAAAATATTCTTTGAATACGTCTGCCAAAAATTGTTTCATACGGTCTGTGCCGCAGCCTGCGCCATAAAAAAAGAGGTTTTTTACGTCGCTTTTGTTTTGCAAAATATCAAATTTGTCGTTGAGTCGGTTGATAACTTCGTCTTTGTTGAGCACCTCGGGATTGAGTCCTAATGATTGTGTCGTGAACAATACTTTTCCGGTATCGTCTATGGCTATCCAATCTGCTTTTGTCGAGCCGCTATCTACGAGTAGTTTCATATTTTGTCCCCGTTTTTGACTATTGGGGTGAATAGGTTTTTAGTTTTTTTTGATTTATTTTGGTCTTGGTTGGTTTGGTTTTTTAGCCCCGATAGTAGTGGAAATCCTTGAAGTTCAAAAAGTTATTTTTTTCTGGCAAAAAAGAACGACCAACGGAAGTTCCTTTTTTGGCATTGAAAAAAAAACTTTTTGAACGAAAGATTGGAGCGAATAGCGGGATTGGCTCCAAAAAAAATAAAAAACCCCGTTCAATTTGTTGTTGACGGGATTTCTTTTGATAAGTTATTGTAAACCAGCAATGTGGATTGACAAATCGACTAATTTGCTTGAGTATCCGTATTCATTATCATACCATGACATAATTTTGAAAAAGCTGCTGTTAAGTCCAATTCCGGCTTTGGCATCTACAATTGAGGTGCGTGGGTCTGACACAAAATCTTGCGATACTACGTCGTCTTCGGTATATCCTAAAATGCCTTTCATGGTGGTTTCTGAAGCATTTTTGAGTACGCTCATAATCTCGGCGTATGTGGTTTCTTTGGCCAATTTTACGGTCAAATCTACTACTGATACATCAACTGTTGGTACTCTCATTGACATTCCGGTTAGTTTTCCGTCAAGTTCTGGAATTACTTTTCCTACGGCTTTTGCGGCTCCTGTACTTGATGGTATCATGTTTACGAGTGCCGATCTTCCGCCACGATAGTCTTTGCGTGATGGGCCATCGTTTGTCATTTGGGTCGAGGTGGTGGCGTGAATGGTTGTCATTAGGCCTTCTACAATTCCAAAATTATCGTGAATTACTTTGGCTAAGGGCGCAAGGCAGTTTGTGGTACATGATGCGTTTGATACTACAGTGTCTGAGGCCAATGCTTTGTGGTGGTTTACGCCCATCACAAACATTGGTGCGTCTGCTGATGGTGCTGAGATAATAACTTTTTTTGCACCTCCTGTGATGTGTGCTTTGGCGGTTTCGATGGTTGTAAAAAAACCGGTACATTCTGCAACTACGTCAACATCAACTTCGTTCCACTTGAGGTTTGCGGGGTCTTTTTCGGCGGTGATTCTGATGTGTTTGCCGTTTACAAACAATTTTCCGTCGGTTACTTCGACAGTGCCGTTGAAGCGTCCGTGAACGGAGTCATACTTTAGTAAGTATGCCAAATGATCTACTTCTAAGAGGTCGTTGATGGCTACTACTTCTACATTATCGCGGTTGAATGATTCTCTAAATACGATGCGTCCAATTCTTCCAAATCCGTTTATTCCTAATTTTACTTTTGACATTTTGTTTGATTTTTGTGTTGTTTGTATTTAATAATTTTTTATGTTGACATGATATCAGATACTCGAAGCAGCTCACGGTCTATTTCGGTATGACCTTTTATGGCTTGTTCGAGCGGTGTGAGTGCTACTTTGTCGTTGATGATGCCTACCATATAGTTTGATTTGCCTTCAAGCAGCGACTCTACTGCCTTGACGCCAAGCCTGCTTGCCAAAACTCGGTCAAAACAAGAGGGTGCACCACCACGTTGCATGTGTCCAAGTACAGAAACACGCACGTCATATTCGGGAAGGTTGGCCTCGACATAGTCTTTGAGTTCAAAAACGCTTTTGCCAATTTTGTCGCCTTCAGCAATCACTACAATGCTTGATGATTTTCCGGCGGCTTTGCTTTTTTGGAGGGATTCTAATAGTCGTTCTAATCCCAAATCTTCTTCGGGAATCAAAATTTCTTCGGCACCGGCGCCAATACCTGCATTTAGAGCAATATGTCCTGCGTCACGCCCCATCACTTCTACAAAAAATAGGCGGTTGTGAGAACTTGCAGTATCTCTAATCTTGTCGATTACTTCTACCACGGTGTTGAGGGCGGTATCATAACCAAGGGTGTGGGTTGTGCCAAAAATATCGTTGTCTATTGTACCCGGAATTCCCATTACTGGAAAATTATATTCGCTATTAAAAACTTCTGCGCCAGTAAAACTTCCGTCGCCGCCAATGACCACTAATGCATCGATGCCCGATTTTTGTAGGTGTTGATATGCTTTTTGACGACCTTCTGTTGTCATAAATTCTTTTGAACGAGCAGATTTTAAAATGGTGCCGCCTTTGTTGACGATATTGTTTACAGATCGAGGCCCCATTTCTTTAAAGTCGCCTTCAATCATACCTTGATAGCCACGATATATGCCAATGCAATCAATGTTGTGATAGGCACAGGTGCGCACTACAGACCTGATGGCTGCGTTCATCCCAGGTGAATCGCCACCTGATGTGAGGACGCCAATTTTTTTTATTTGTGATGCCATTTTTTAAAATTGAGTTGCGAATTTAACTATTTATTATTATTACCAATATTGAAAGTCCAAAATTAAAATAAATTATACAAATTCAAACGTTTTCGTTGATAAGTTTGTGGTTTATATGCCTTTATTGACAGTTTCTTTTTTTGGAATAAAAATAAATGGGGCTACAACCATTTTCTAGTAAATAGATTGATTAAAACTCGTGGATCTATTGTAGCTATAAATCTTATTTTTTGACTAAAATTTGGTTGTGCTATTTCCCAACCGTTATTGCTATATACTGGCAAATAAATTTCAAAATAATCTTGTACCAGATTCAATCTTATGCCGCTATCATAGATAAAGTTGCTATCTTTTTGGGTATTTTTGATAAATCCTAAATCGCCATACGCTTCGATCCAATTCCAAAGTGTATATCCAAGATTGGTCGTTGCGAGCAGTTGATTGGCAAAAGATTTGGTTAATTTTGATTTAAAACCACCTTCGGCTAGAATGAGCTGTTGGCTAAAAACGCCACTACTTTCTGATCGACCATAATAATTATAATCAAACAAATAATCCGTAGGACGATCTATGGCAAAACTAAAATAATTATTGTTTGTATTGTTGTATAAAAAGGCTCCAAAATAGGTGCGGAAAGACAACTGTCTATTGTTATCAAAAAGTTTTCTAAATCCTGTTTCGATAGACATTTTGCCAAAGTTTTTTGAAAATTGAAAATCAGTTACAAAACTAAATTGTTTGATTAACTCGGATTTCAAGTTGATATACTTAGCATCAAAAACACTATAATTTTCGTTAAAATCTGAATTAAATTCTTCTAGTTTGTCCCTGTGCACCATCACCTGCCGAAATGCTAACAGCTGTTTGTGATTACTACGCAAATCTTCCGGTCGAAAACGGATATAAATCGCTGGATTAAAGCGAGAATAACCCGCATCTGGCGCATATTGTGAGTAGGATCCACTGAAAGCGTAAAAGACATTATATAGTTTTTGGTCTTTAAAATTTTGATTGACTCCAGCAGAAAATCCTCCTATAAACTTTTTTGATAATAAAGAATAGGCCGGATTGATGTCGAACGTAAAAGGCTTGTCCAACATGGCCTTGTTGTGTAGTCTAAATCCAGGCGTAACACCATCATACAAATTATAGGTGATTGTGGGCACATAAAGCACTTGATTAAAATTTGGATCTTCCAAATCTTTCATCAAAACAAACTTAAACGGACGATTATTTGGCAAAAAACCATCAATTTTTTTCCAATTATTGCGCAAATTTATTTCGGGAACTTCGTTATTCAAATTCAATACAAGGTGATCAATATCGTTTTTTGAAAACCGATAGATACTATCCAATTTGCTGGTAGTCAACCATTTTTTGAAAACAACTGACTTGTTTTTTATACCATAAATAGGTACAGGCAAAGACAAATTGGAACGGCTTTTGATAGCAAATGAAATAGTGTCGTTTCTTTTTTGAAAATTTTTGAATTTAAAATCTATATCCTGATTTTTGGATATTATTTGGTCAAAAAACCAATCTATATTGCTACCCGAATTGGATTTTAATACTTGTTCAAAACCCAAGTTCGACACCATTTTAGCTTGATTTTGAATTACAAATTCTTGAATGCTTCTTTTCAAAATACCATTACCTAAATACGAATCAAGATATCGAAATGCTAATCCTGCTCGGTATTTGTTGGCGATTTGCTCATTAAATTTGATGAGATTGTCTTTGGAAGTAATAAGCGATTGATCCAGATTTTTGCGAGCCATTAGCATATAAAAATAACTATATTGGTCATTAAAATCCAAATTAACTAGTTTGAATGACTTCAAAAGTTTCATCTTTGCAATACTACCCATCATTTTACTTTCAGGATGAAACTCTTGAATATATTGCATCAAATAATACACCTGGATACCATCAAAAATCCAATTATCCTTGCGTTGATCCAGTCTTAATGTATTTTTTAGATAACTATCCAAATACGTGCGCAAAAACTGCAGCTCATATATAAATTCGTTTCCAAACGGACTCAAAAAAGCTGGCAACTGGTTCAAACCATAAAAAGGATTCCTGTCATAATCTGTCTGCGAAATACAAATCTTGGGTTGCATCAAAGCACCAATATTTCTATCAACAAAACCTACAATCTGTTGCACCAATTTGGCTTTTACAACAGGGTCTATCTTCTTGTCTTTCAAGTCAGTTTCTACGCCTACAATATCCGTATTAATGCTTTCAAAACGGTGCTCCTGTGCTATAAAAAGGCTAAAATCGTTCCGATTTTTTCCGCCCAAAACATAGCGGTTATTTTCATCGGCTGTTGCAGTTTTTTCCAAATTCAAATCAGTCGTAACCACCCATTTTTTTGGCAAAGTAAAATGAATTTCATAATCAGAAAAACCATTCGCAATATCATTCAAATTGCAATTGCTGTAGGCTACAAAAGCATTATTTTCAAACCGTGAAGGGGAAAGCCACCAATTTTTGAGATTCAAATTCCCGTTTGTCGCAAAACCAAAACCCGTAAAAGCATCACTCGGAATTTTGACATCATATTTCAAATTGATTTTGATTTTTTGATTCGGCAACAGCCCATTTGGCAAATCTACCGCAATCAAATCAAAATGTGCTGGCAGTCTATGCCATTCCAAAGCCCTGTTTGCCTCATCAAACATCTTGATAGCCGTAGTTTCGCCCCGATCTTCTGGCTTTGCAAAATGAAAACTCCGCACAAACTCATCCGAAAATCGATCTGCCAAAACCGTATTTGTATTTGCATACGCACTATTCCAATCATTCAAAATCAATTGATTTATAGTGACTTTAGATTCATTAAAAAACGTAGTTTCTTGCTCGATATGAAGCACTTTTTTTTCAAAATCAACCGCCACATTCAATAAAGTGCGGTGTTGTGCCTGCTGCTTATTCCAAAAAATAAAACACAAAAACAACAACAATTTTAGTTTCGATTTCAATAGCAAAAAATTAAAAATTAGGACTCAAATCATACTTTTTATAAAACTTATCCAACGCCTCAAGCACTTCCGTTTCAGTATCCACAATCTTAATCAAATTCATATCCTCGGCACTCACCGTTTTTTCTTTCTCGATCAAAACCTTTTGAACCCAATCCATCAACCCCGACCAAAATTCGCGTCCCACCAAAATAATCGGAAACTTTCCAATTTTTTTGGTTTGAATCAGCGTTATCGCCTCAAAAAGCTCGTCCAAAGTGCCAAAACCGCCTGGCATCACCACAAATCCCTGCGAATATTTTACAAACATTACCTTTCTAACAAAAAAGTAATCAAAATTAAGATTCTTATCCTTGTCTATATATGGGTTATAATGCTGCTCAAACGGCAACTCAATATTTAGCCCAACCGAAGTGCCACCACCATTGTGCGCCCCCTTGTTGCCAGCCTCCATAATGCCCGGGCCACCACCCGTAATCACGCCATAGCCCGCCTTGCTAATCTTGAAGGCAATCCGCTCTGCAAGCAAATAAAAAGGGTCCTCCGCCTTGGTGCGTGCCGACCCAAAAATAGAAACACAAGGCCCAATTCTACCCATCGTTTCATAACCATTCACAAACTCGGCCATGATTTTAAAAATCGCCCAGCTATCATTCGTTCTAATCTCGTTCCAGGTTTTTTGCTTCAAACTGTCTTGAATCACCTTATCCTCATCGTTGTCAAAATCCTCTAATCGCATCTTATTTTTTATTAAAATTAAAAAATCCAAAATAATTTCAAAGATAAACCTTTTTTTCAAAACAATTTTTTTTATTTGGGCGTGCCCCTTGCGGGTCGGTCTCCGGCTCCCGCTTTTTTGGGCTGACTGAAAAACGCCAGCCCAAAAAGAGCTCCGCCTTTGCCCTCACGCATGCCGCTGCAAGACAAATTGCGTTTATAAAAAATAAAGTTTCAAAAGACATTTTTATTGATTTTATTCAGAATTATTAATTTTAATGCTCTATTTGTTTTGGGCAACAGGGCGTTTTTTCGAAAAAAAAATAACTAATTATTTCAAAACATTAATTTGTTATTTATTACAAATAATCACATTTTAAATCCTTATTTTTGGAGTTGGAATTTCAATTTAATTCATTTCAAAACATTAAAAATATGGAAAATAAAAAAGGGTTACTATTTTTTTTTAGTCTCATTGCATTGATAATTGGCAAAGTTTTGTATAATCATTTCGACTTTGAAAATTTAAACTTTAAAAAACCGTGGTTAGATACAATCTATATTATTGTATTTGTATTTTCAATTTATGGAATAATAAAAAATTTCAAAAAGAAAACAGAAAAATAGTATTTGCCAATAATAACGGTCTTGACAACTATTTTCAAAAAACGTTTTGATCCCAATTGGTTGTACATCATCACATGAACTATTCTAGAAAAATTTATGTAATCTGGAGCAAATTGAAATTTTAATATAATATTGTGATTTAATCTATTTTTTAGTTCTAAATTTGTTTATTATAAAAAATGAAATTTAAAAGGTTCACTTAATTATTGATTCACATTATAGAAAAAACCTTGCCTTTAGTAGCAAGGTTTTTTTTGTTATTCAAAAATAATTCTATTATTTCCAACAACAAAAAAACAACAACTGCGGTAGCACACCAACCACAAAACCAATAGCTAACTCTTTGAAATCATGCGCTTTTAGCTCCAATCGTGAGCTAGCAACAATTCCAACGCAAGCGATCAAACCAATAATAATTTCGAACATTCTAATCTGAAAGTGCAAACTCAACAATACCGCAAAAACAGCAAGCGCGCTTATACCAACAAGGTGCAAACTGGCTTTTTGGTTTGCAAAAATCAGCAAAAAAGCAACAAAAGCACTCATTATACTCCCCACAAAAAAATAATAAATTTCAGCAAAGTTTGGTATAATATTACTTCTCATCAGCAAAATCAACATCAATACAATATGAATACAGAGCGGTATTTTTCGTTGATTTATATTTGCAATCATGAGATTGTCAACTTTGCCCATACTTTTGAGCAAATAAAAAAATGAAATTGGTATCAAGATCGTTAAAATCAATATTTGAAATAATAGCAAATAAAAATCAGTATTTTGGTGTGAGCCATCGTTAAAATTCCAAAAAAGCATCAATGCCATCGTGGGTATAAACAATGGGTGAAATAGATAAGAGAACGATTTTAAAAAAATTTTCAATGCAATTATGGTTTTGGTTTTATTTTTTTGAAACTAAAATAATAAAGCACTTCAATCCCAAGAGATTGGTTGCTGTGCAAGTTGTGATTATCAAATTTCAACCCATTAATAGCATTTCCAAAATCAATATTATTGTATGTCAAATTCAAAGCAATCGCCTGCGAATGATCATCAGTAATAGCCAAAACTAGTCCGATTGCAATACCAAAAGAGGACGAAAATGCCTCAGATTTATCAGAATCTGTGTTGTATTTTAGGCTGTTGTTGTCGAGTAAAAAAAATGTTCCTTTGGCATACGTTTTATAAAAATTACATTTAGGAATAATTTGAAACCTTAAATTGTCTGTAGGATCGTCAAACATAATTTTGGGACAAAAACTCAAATTAACTGCAGAAAAATTTTGTTCCAATCGATTGGTTTCTTGGTTGAGATTATTCGTTTCGACTTTGTCTTTCAAAACACCAAAAAAATAATCAACCGCAATTTCTGGACAAAAATGTTGGCTAAAATGGTATTCAATACCTGAATTTACAGCTGCAAAACCTTCGTTATCAAAGCTTCTGTCAAGATTTAGACCAAAACCAGATCTGGCTCTCCATTGTTGAGAATAGCTATTGCAAAAGCTCAAAAGCATCAAAAAAAGGAAAAGATTTTTTTTCAATTTGATTATTAGATTATGTTTGATTAAACTTGGTTTTGGTCTGCGATGAATAGGGCCTGGCTAATGATTTCCAGACCTTCGTCTATTTGTGCCTCTGTGATGGTCATTGGTGGTGCTATAAAAATGTAGCCCCAGCGCACAAAAGTATAAAGACCAAGTTCACGAAGTTTTGCTGCTATTTGGTTCATTATAGTCATTTCGGGCGGTGTGGCATTAAAAGGTGCCATAAGTTGGTAAGGGTTTTTGCTTTTTACTACATCCAAACATCCCAATAGTCCTTTATTTCTAAATTGCCCAACGGAGGGATGTTTTTGTCGTAACTTATGAATTTGGTTTTCCAGATAGATACCCATTTTGTTGGTGTTCTCTATTAAATTGTCTGTTTCATAGATGTTGATTACGGCCAATGCGGCTGCCATGGCTACAGGATG
Source organism: Bacteroidota bacterium (assembly GCA_031384845.1). GTDB lineage: Bacteria > Bacteroidota > Bacteroidia > Flavobacteriales > Flavobacteriaceae > Flavobacterium. Next base: position 13,816 of record JANNBA010000202.1, on the reverse strand, counting down.
TGAGTTGTAGGTAAGTCCAAGCCAAAGTGTTTGGTCATCAAATTTGGCGGCTATGGTGTCTGTAACAGTCAAACAGCCTAATGGAAGGTATGATGATGTAAGTCCTTTTGCCATACAAATCATATCCGGAATGATGTCGCTATGCTCAAACCCAAACCATTTTCCGGTGCGGCCAAATCCGCTCATAACTTCGTCTGCGATGAATAGGATTTCATATTTTTCGCATAGTTTTTTGATGCCTTTTAGGTATCCTTCGGGATAATGTAGGCAGCCAGAGGAGCCGCTTTCGCCTTCAAAAAGAAAGGCAGCAATGGTGTGTGGTCCTTGATATTTGATGGTTCTTTCTACCGCGTCTAGGCTCCATTTTAGTTTGGTTTCGTTGTCTTGATCTGCCAATCCATAAAAGTCATAAGGGTCATCAAGGTGGAAGATATTGGGCACTTGTTGTGCGTCTGAATATAGTTTTCGGGGGTCGCCACCTGCGGTCATGCTGGCATAGGATGCGCCGTGAAAGCCACGGTATCTGCCAAATATTTTGTGTTTTCCGGTGTATAGTCGTGCCAATTTGATGGCGTTGTCTATGGCGGTGGCGCCGCAGAGTGTAAAAAATGATTTATTGAGGTTTCCGGGACAAATTTGCGCGATTTTTTTTGCCAATTTGGCTCTAATCTCGGTGGTACACGATGGTGTTACATAGCTTACTTTTTTCATTTGTGCTACAACTGCTTCGGTAACGCGCTGGTCACCGTGACCGATATTAACAGACATAAGCCCACTCGAAAAGTCGATAATCCGTTTGCCATCAGGCTCATAGAGATATACGCCATCAGCACGATCTACAACGATTGGGTTTAAATTTCGTTGTGCTGCCCAGGTAAAAAGGCTGTATTGTTTGCTATCATTGATAATTTCTTGTGTTGTCATTCTGTTTTTGGTATAAAAATGTAATGTTTTGATGCAAATTTATACTTTTTTATGACATTGATAGTACCGCCTTGATATTTTTTGTTAAAATTTGTAGCTAAATCCTGTTTGAAGTGACAAAATCAAAGGTTCAAAATTGTTGGTTCGATTGTAGCCCTTAAATTGGTATTTTAGGTTGGGACAAAGTTCAAAATTGAAATCTTTTGTGAGTTTATAACTAAAAATTAAATCTAAAGTGGCAGCATAACTCACTTTTTCAAGATGCTTTGCTGCTCCAAGAGTAAATTCTGGTACAGAGTTTGATTTTACAGAAAGTGTATTGTCGCCCAAAATCATAAAATCTAGTCCTGCTGCAGTTGCAAAGCCAAATTTGTTTTCTTTGAACACAAAATAAATTTGGGCTGGAAAATTATTATAACTGGTTTTTTGCAGATATGTAATTTCATTTTCATTCACAAATTTATTAGCCAACATTTCTTCGGTTGTGGTAATTTGTAAATCGATATTTCTGAAATCAAATAATGAATTTTGATTTCTACTGATGGTAGTTTCATAACCCACATTTTGTTTTCCTACACCAATTCTAACACCTAATTTTTCAAAAAACATGGCACGAAGATATACCCCATAATTGCTCGACACATTTCCGGTTGTAGAAATAGCATTATATTGGTCTGAAAATGGATTGACAGATTGCGTTGGTCTAAATTTTGTAGCACCCACAAAAGGGGTAACAAATAAATAGATTTTTTTCAATTTTTTGTCGTTATTCACTTTAGTTCTATCGTCCTTTTTAGCGGTTTTTAGTGGTTTCTTGATTTCAGTTTGAAGTATTTTTTTATTTGTCGAAAGAGAATCTATCCCCGTTTTTGAATTCGCCATTTTGATTTCTACTTCAGATTCCAGATTTTGTTTTTCAATATTTTGAGGATTATTTGCAACTAAATCAAGTTTTGATAATGAAGAATTTGAAATCAAATCTTCGTGTTTTTGATCAGTCGATATTTCTAACCTACCGTTTGCTAATTGTTTTTGTTGTAAGTTCTTTTTCGATTTTTTGGATTTTTTAACCCAGGTTTTTTTGGATTTTTGACTTGCAGCAAACTTATTTTTAGATTGGTTTTTGGCAATCGAATAACGGTATTTTTTAGTGATTTCGTATTCGTCATGTGTTGCAGTCGATCTCACGAGACGTTTTGAGTTTTGCACCAATTTTAGAGCATTAGAGCTCTTTTTGGTAGTCGAAAAACCCGCATTTTTGGTGATTTTTTGCTCGTTTGTATTTACAATCTTGTTGTTGTTGTTTTGCAATTGTTTCGAATCTTTGGTCAAAAAATTTGGTTTCAAAGTGTCTTTTTTTGCTTCCAAAACCACATTTTTTGTGATTTTAATCTGATGCGCCGGAATTTCAACTTCGTTTTCAGCTTTTAAAACCATAAAAATAATGCTCCCCAAAACCGCTGTAATCGGTAAAAACCAAAACAGCAATCGTTTGCGTTTTTTCTGATTCAAATCTTGATCAATTGATTGCCACAATTTTTCGTTTGGGGTGTTGTCGATTTTGTCGAGTTGCTCTCGAAAAAATTTTCCTATTTCTTGTTTAGATTCCATTTAATTTTGATTTTTTTGATGCAATTTATTTATTTTGGATTTCAAAAGCAGCTTGGCACGGTGCAAATTTGATTTAGAGGTGTTTTCAGAGATGGCAAGTTTTTCGGCAATTTCTTGGTGCGAAAAATCATCCAATTCATACATGCAAAAAACCAATCGATATTGTGGCGGTAGCTCTTGAATCATTAGCAAAAGCTGGTCTAATGTACAATCGTTGTTTCTTTCGATAGTGATAATTTCATCTACAAAATCGTTTTCGATAGGCATCAAAAGACAATTTTTTTTGAAACTATCGATGGCTTTATTAATCGTAATTTTTTTCATCCAGCCTTCAAAAGAGCCGTTATTATTGAATTTTTTTATGTTCATAAAAATTTCAATAAACGAATTGTGCAAATTATCTTCAGCTTCAGCAGTATTTGCACAATATTTTAGACACAATCCATAGAGCGGTTTTTTATACAAATTGTATAAATCTGCCTGTGCTTGCCTATTTTGCTTGATACATTCTTGTATGAGTTGCTCGGTGTTCAAAAAATTTAGATTTATGGTTGAAATGTATAACTTTTTTTTGATTAAAAAACATTTTAAAAAGCTCTAATAGCTCTTGCATTTACACTATTTGCGGCAGGGATTTTTTCAGTTTGATGAACTGTCCCGTCCAAAAAGTCTATGGTTATGACATTATTTGCATCAATTTGGGTAGCTGTCCAATATTGTGAATCGCTAAATTCAGCTATATTTGTAGTATGCAAATTTTGGTACATCAAATTCAGCTCTTGCTCTGACGGCAAAAACCAATCATTAAAACCGTTTAATTCATACAAAACAGCCTTTTCTGCCGCCACAGTTCCATTATTTAGAGGATTGCAAATAGCAGGATTTGTATCATAATTTTGCAAAGCATCATGAAAATTGACAATCGATACCGTGTTTATAAATCCAAATCCGATATCGGCGGCATTTGCATCTGCAAAAAAAGACCCCATACACCCCCACTCTGCAAAACCTAAATCAGCTGGTGCTGCTTCCAAATAACGCCACCCTTTACTATAACTCCCTTTGTCATAAAAAACAAATCCGCCTGCAGGCCCTATATCTCCAACAAGGTAGTCGGTTTCTGTTTCGCATTTTTTAACCAAAATGGTTTCAAAATCACCATTGTTAATAGTAATTTTACCATTTTCAAAAACGGCTTTTTTGCTAAAATTCCAATCCAAAGCTACTTCTGAAGTACCTTGTAGATTGATGTTAATTTGAAATTCATCATTAAAAAACAAGAAAACCCAAGTTCCTGCATAATCAACATTATTATAGTTAAAATTTAAAGTGCCGTTGTTATAGGATTCAAAAACACCACTTGCATATTTATTATTACCATTTTTTGTAAACGGAACTTTCCAATAACATTTAGTATCGCCAGAATTTTCTGAAAAAAGGTCACTACAATAGCTAATAATATCCTCGCGAGAGCAACTATCGATGACTATTTTTAATTCATCATTGTTATTTATAGAAAAAACAGTCCCGTCAGCCAAAGTAGTAGCAATAGGATAACTCAAACTAATTGACTCTCCGTCTGGCAATTGACCCAAGAAATCACTAAACGAGACATCACTGTAAAAACTTTTGACATCAATTTGTTCTAGATTTTCATCATAAATGATAAGCGTGAATGGATATATAAAATCAATACACACAATGACCTCAGTGGGATTATCACCCTTTGCAGCTACCTTATTCAACAGCCCAAAAAGTTCAGATTTATTGTCAAACAATGCACCGGTGGGCACTACTTCTAACTTTTCGATTCGCTCGGTACAATTTGAAAAAAACAAGACAAACAAAGACAAAACAAAAATTTTAGAAAAATAATTTAGCGTTTTCATAGGAGTATTTTTTTAGTTATAATCTTTAGTATAAAAAAAACAAAAAGGTTGCGTGAAAATTTTTATTAAAAAAAAAAAGCAATCTTTGCAGCAGCTAAAAACCATTTTGTATGATTTATAATATTCATCCGCTTTTGTTTGAACCCATTTTAAAAGAAAGAATTTGGGGAGGTACAAAACTAAATTCCGTTTTTGACAAGAAAATTATATCTGAACATACTGGCGAAAGCTGGGAATTATCAAGTATAGAAGGTTCTGAAAGCGTTGTAAGCAATGGGATATATGCCAATCAAACATTGAATGAACTTATAGAAAAATACGCCGAAGAAATTTTGGGGACAACCGTTTTGGCGCGTTTTGGAAAACAGTTTCCGCTGCTTTTTAAGTATTTAGATGCACGCGAGGCACTATCAATCCAGGTGCATCCCAATGATGAAGTTGCCCAGAAAAGACACCAATCTTTTGGAAAAACAGAAATGTGGTATGTAGTAGAAGCTCAAGAAAACGCAAAAATTATAGTTGGATTTGAACCCAAAACAACACGACAAAAATTAGAATTAGCCATAAAAAACAGCCAAATTACGTCTGTATTAACCGAAAAAACTGCCAAAAAAGGTGCCGTTTTTTTTATAAAAACCGGCACTGTCCACGCAATCGGAGCCGGAATTTTGATAGCCGAAATACAGCAAACGTCAGATATTACTTATAGAATTTACGATTTTGATCGCAAAGATGCCAACGGAAACTTCCGCGAACTACAGCTCGACTTGGCCCTAGATGCCATTGATTTTGATAACAAAGAAACGCAAGTAAGCTATGAAACAGTAGCCGACAAAAATAATGAAATAGTTGATTGTCAGTATTTTACAACAAATATTATTTGTTTAGAAACCAATTTTTTTGTTTCAAAAACCCCAAGCAGCTTTACCGTATATATGTGCGTAGCTGGAAATTTTGAAATAAAATACAACCAGCAAAACTATTTTTATCAAAAAGGTGACACCATACTAATTCCGGCTACAATGACCCATTTTGAATTAGTAGGAAAGGCCACAATTTTAGAAATATTTATAAAATAGCCATTAATATAAAGATTATTTGTACTTTTGCACCCAAATTAAATTAAAAAACCAAAAAATGGCCAATATTAAGAATTTAAAAAAAGACATCAACTACGTTTTAGGAGATATTATCGAAGCAGTTTACTTGTTTGAAATTACAACAACCGGAAAACCAACCACTGAAACCAATGCATTAATCGACGAAGCGATTGCTGCTTTTGATGTTTTGATCACAAGAGTAAACGAAAAAAACGTCGAAAACAAAAAATCACACTTCAAACAAATCAATACAGATTTAGAACAAGTTGCTAATCAGTTGATTACAAAAATCAACGATTTACAATAAAAAAAACACAAAAAAAGCTTATATTTTTTTTGGAATTTTAAATTTCAATATTATATTTGCCACATATTTGCCAGCGTAGCTCAGTTGGCTAGAGCAGCTGATTTGTAATCAGCAGGTCGTGGGTTCGAGTCCCTCCGCCGGCTCCAAAAACCATAACTTTGTTATGGTTTTTTTTATGTAAAAAAAAAGCAATCACGCTATTTTTGTCTATTTTTTGATAGTGTTGCCACTTTGGGTTTTAATGCGTTTAAATTTGTGGTTTGAGGAGACCAAAACTTTATTTCCAAGGGAAGTACGATTACATTTACAGTCCAAAACTATAATATAATTAGTTCAACTATAATTGCATCAAAGCCCCATAAATTTAAAATAACCCAATAAAAATCTAGATCTATAATAGTTTTGAAATTTGTTTTAAATCCAAATTACCAATACCCGTTTTAATTTTTTTGCCAATTCAAAATTTTAAAACTATATTTGTGCACCAATAAAAAACAATGGAAGAATTTGTAGTATCCGCCAGAAAGTATCGCCCACAAACATTCAAGGATGTTGTTGGACAACAGGCTATTACAAACACTTTGCTCAATGCTATTGCCACAAATCATCTTGCTTCCGACCTCCTATTTACAGGTCCAAGAGGCGTAGGAAAAACCACTTGCGCCCGAATTTTGGCCAGAAAAATAAACCAACCCGGATATGATGATCCGCTCGAAGATTTTGCTTTCAACGTGTTTGAGTTAGACGCTGCTTCAAACAATTCTGTAGATGATATCAGAAATTTGATAGATCAAGTGCGAATTCCACCACAAACAGGTCATTATAAGGTTTATATCATAGACGAGGTGCACATGTTATCTTCTAATGCGTTTAATGCGTTTTTGAAAACCTTGGAAGAGCCACCAAAGCATGTTATTTTTATATTGGCAACCACCGAAAAGCACAAAATTATTCCAACGATTTTGTCGCGATGTCAAATATTTGATTTTAAACGAATTACCGTCAAAGATGCTAAAAACCATTTGGCAGAAGTAGCGCAAAGCCAAGGGGTTGAATATGAAGACGATGCGCTTCATATTATTGCCCAAAAAGCCGATGGAGCAATGCGAGACGCACTTTCAATCTTTGATAGGGTGGTTTCTTATTGTGGCAATAATCTCACAAGACAAGCCGTTACAGAAAATTTGAGTGTGTTGGATTTTGAAACCTACATCCAATTTACCGAATTATTTTTAGAAAATAAAATCCCTGAATTGCTCATTTTGTTTAACGAAATTGTTTCAAAAGGCTTTGATGCCCATCATTTTGTTTCTGGATTGGCATCTCATTTTAGAGATTTGATGGTTTGCAAAAATCCTGCAACCCTAGTTTTGTTGGAAGCCGGCGAGCAGGCACAAAAATTATATTATGACCAATCTCAAAAAACAACTTTTGATTTTTTGTTAAAAGGAATTGAAATTGCTAACGACTGTGATTTGAAATACAAACTTTCTCAAAATCAACGCCTTTTGGTTGAACTTTGCCTCATGCAATTGGCCTCTATCAACATTGATGGAGAAAAAAAAAAGTTGAGCCCTATATAATTCCGACTACCTATTTTAAAACAAATAACTATTCAATAGTTACTACCGTGAAAGAGCAGCCTATTGCAAATTTGTCAATTGAGCCCTTGCAATCTGCACCAATCGAGGCTGTAAGCCCAATCTTGCCAACAATAGAATTGGTAAAAACGGTATCAGATTTTACAACCGAACCAAGAGTTTCAGCACTCTCTCTGTCGAGTATTCGAGCCAAAAAAGCACTCCAAGAAAATAGTTTTTCGCTCCAAAAAGACGAAGTTCATTTGCCGGTTGAGGCCTTTACAGAAACCGAAATGCTACTGCATTGGAACAAATATGCACAACGATTAAGCGACAAAGGTCACAAAATCATGGAAGCACTTTTGCTGATCAATCAGCCCAAATTAGAAGGATTAGGTATCACACACGAATTGCCAAATAATGGTGCTAAAATTGACTTTGAAACCGAAAAAAACGAACTATTGGGTTATCTACGTGGCAAGCTTCATAATCACGATGTTATGATAGATGTTGTTGTAAATGAAGATATTGAACAAAAATTTGCCTTTACAGATGTTGACAAATACAACCGTTTGAACGAAATCAATCCGAATTTAGAACTTTTTAAAAAAACTTTTGATTTGGATTTTTAAAATCGTGTTTTATCCCTTTTTGTCAACAAAAGGGCGCTTTTTTCTGTTGGCCAAATCCCATGCTATTGCAAACCCCAATTGTGTTCTTTTGGCAAGTGCGTCAAACTCAATTTTGTCAACCTCATCTGATGCTTGATGATAATCTGCATGAACTCCATTGAACAAAAATACAACTGGAATACCGTTTTTAGCAAAATTATAATGATCAGAGCGATAATAATATCGGTTGGGGTCGGATTTTGAATTATAGGTATAATCGATTTCTAGATTGACATATTTTTTGTTGGCTATTTCGCAGCTTTCATACAAATCTGTTGACAAAAAATCAGAACCTATCAAATAGATATAATTATTGGATTTACTATGTTTTTCGTCACGACGACCAATCATATCAATATTTATGTCTGCAATCGTGTTTTTGAGCGGAAACAATGGGTTTTCTGCATAAAACTTAGACCCATAAAGCCCGTGTTCTTCCCCTGTGACGTGCAAAAAAAGTATCGATCGTTTTGGCCCATGCCCCTCTTTTTTGGCCTTGGCAAAGGCTTTTGCTATCGACAAAAGTGCCGCTGTTCCGCTGCCATTATCATCAGCGCCATTGTATATTTCGTTATTTTTGATGCCTATATGATCATAATGTGCCGAAATAACCAAAATTTCATTTGGCAGCTCAGACCCTTCTATAAAAGCACAAATGTTTTCTGAATCTGGCAAAATTTCATGATTTTGCTTTTCCATAAATGCAGAAGGCACTTTTTGATAATAATTTGTAGCCCCAATTGCAGCTGGTATTTGGTTGATTTTGTAGTGGTTTATCATATACAAACCCGCTTTTTTTTGCCCTTCAGAACCTGTTTCTCGCCCCACCATTTCGTCTGAAGCTATGGTGTCAAGATACGTTTTCAAATCATTTGCATTGATGGTGTTGAGGTATTTTGTGGGCGCAATTTGCGAAACATTTTTTTGAGTAACACAACCCAAAAAGCAAAATAAACAAAGGGAAATAAATATTTTTTTCATCAAAAATGGTTTGTAATCTATGTTTGAACCCATATTTTGAGCTCAAACCAAAGGTTAAAATTAGTCCTTATTTTCTTTTTTTCAAAATTTTATATTCTTCATAGCAGCCACTAATGGCATCAAGTATTTGCAGGTCGTTTGCAGATTTTACAAACGCTTCAGAATAGTTGCAGCGTGCCAAAATTTCGGATATTTCTTTTTTATCAATGCCCAAAATTACGGTTATCGTTTCGCGATCATATTTAGATTCGAGCAGCTCACGCATACTTGTGTCTTTTTTCATTTCTTTGAGCCGTTTTAATTCTTTGGGCTTTTTACCAAAAAAATTATACAGCATATCAGCAGGATTAAATATCGACCCCATGACATGACCAAAGGCGTTTGGCGAATATTCTCCAGCCTCATATCCGCTACCAAGACCCGAAATATTGTATCTAAAATCTTCTCGAGTAGGTATTAGTTTGGCGTCTATTTCAAGTATTCCTGTTAGTTTGTAGGGTCTTATAATGACTTCTTCCAGGGCATAAGCCTTTTCTGTCAATTGAATTTGTGTGGTTTTGTTTTTCATCCAATCATTAGTAACTTTCATACTAATCGATTTGAAACCCAGATAAGAGATGTGCAAGGTGTCATTTATTTGTGCCAAAATTTCAAAATTTCCTTTGCTGTCTGTTACAGCACCTCGCATTTTGTTGACATTAATGACATTAACATTATACATCGGCTTTAGGGTGGCATCGTTTAAAATGGTGCCGCTAATGGTTTGTGCGGTTTCTGTATCTTGCGCTAAAGCAAATGTGGATAGAAAAATAAAAAAGAAAACTACACAATATTTCATATTTGGTTTTAAAACTCAAAAGTAGTAAAACGAATGAAATTATAGTGTAGTTTTCTTTTAATTATAAGAAAATTAACAGTTTGTTAGCTTCTACGAGGTCTTTTTGGTCTTTCGCCCTCGCCAAAACCTTCAGATCTGCGTGGGGCTCTCTCGGCAAAACCTTCTGTTCGAGGGGCATCAGCACGACGTGGAGCTCTATCGCCAAAACCACCTGTTCTTGGAGCTCTTGCAGCGCCAAAACCGCCATCACGTGGAGCACGTTCAGAGCTGAAACCGCCAGATCGAGCAGGAGCATTTCGGTCACTTCTAAAACCGCCCCCACTACTCTTTCTGTCTCCGCCAAATCCGCCAGAGCTTCTGCCACCGCCAAATCCGCCAGAGCTGCGACCGTTGTGATCACGGCGACCGCCTCCATCATTTTTTGAAATTTCTACATTGATGCGACGCCCTTCCAATTGCACGTTATTCAATATTTCCATCACTCTATCTGAATGTTCCGGATCTGTATTAAAGAACGAAAATCCTTCTTTTACATCTACCTTAAACACGTCGTCACGACCCAAATCAAGGGTTTCTTTCAAATAATCTTTCAACGACATCCAATCAAAATTGTCTCTTGATCCAATGTTTACAAAGTAGCGTGTCGCACCATTATTGCTAAACTCTCTTGTATCTCCGCCCTCTTTTTCGCCACGCTCTCTGCGTTCTGAACCCGCAGATTGAGACGAAATATCCCGATTTTTTTTATAATAATTGATAAATCGGTTAAACTCGACCGAAACCATTTTTTTGATCAACTCCTCTTTGGTCAAATCTTCCAAAACGTTGTTGATAGCTGGCAAATAATTGTCTATTTCGTGATCTACCTCGGTATCTTTGATTTTGTTGGCCAAATGAAGTAGCTGAATTTCGCAAATTTCTATCCCAGACGGAATCGATTTTTCAACAAATTTTTGCTTGATGATTCGCTCTATTGCCGAAATTTTTCTAATTTCACTTTTGGTTACAATCACAATCGAAGTACCCAATTTTCCCGCACGACCCGTTCTTCCAGATCGGTGGTTGTAGGTTTCTATTTCGTCAGGCAATTGATAGTTTACAACATGCGTAATATTGTCAACATCAATCCCACGAGCAGCAACATCTGTTGCCACCAACATCTGAATCTGACGACCTCTGAAAGATTTCATCACACCATCACGTTGGGCTTGACTCAAGTCGCCATGCAAGGCAGCGGCACTATAGCCATCCTCAATCAATTTTTCGGCAACGGCTTGTGTATCTCTTTTGGTTCTACAAAAAACCACCGAAAAAATATCCGGATTACAATCTGCCAATCTTTTCAAAGCCTCATACCTATCGCGCGCATTAACCAAATAAAACTCGTGCGAAACTGTAGCCGAACCAGAATTTTTGGCGCCAACAGTAATTTCTTGCGGATTGTGCATAAACTGCTTGGCGATTCGAGCCACTTCAGTTGGCATCGTTGCCGAAAACAGCCAGGTGCTTTTGTCGTCTGGAGTAGTCGAAAGAATATTTACAATATCTTCATAAAAACCCATGTTGAGCATCTCATCGGCTTCGTCGAGGATACAATAATTAATTTGCGTGATATTCACCAACCCACGGTTGATCATATCTTGCATTCTGCCTGGTGTAGCCACAATAATTTGGGCGCCTCTTTTGATCTCTCTTGCCTGTTCGGTGATGCTTGCACCACCATAAATTGCAACTACATTGATCCCTTTTTCATACTTGGAGTAGTTTTTAATTTCGTTGGTAATTTGCAAACACAATTCGCGTGTGGGAGACAATATCAATGCCTGAGTATTTCTATTCTCGGCATCAATTTTTTGAATAAGCGGAAAACCAAAAGCTGCCGTTTTCCCTGTCCCTGTCTGAGCCAACGCAACTAAATCTGTGTCTTTTTCCAATAGCATTGGAATCGCTTTTTCTTGCACTTCGGTCGGATTTTCAAATCCTAGATCGATAATCGCACGTTGTAGCGACTCACTCAATCCTAATTGTTCAAATTTGTTCATTATATGTTTTTAAAATTTGGTGCAAAAGTAGTGTTTAAAAACCGTATAAACCAACCAAATCGACACAATTTTTTTAATAAAAACATTTGATAATCAATTATTTAGAATTTTGACCACCCACACAAAATTAAAATATAAAATTTAAACCTCTTTTTTTTGTTTGAAGCACCACAAAATCTTTCACACAGCACCCGTCCCGCTGCACGCTATATCTTTTTTTGGTTTTTGAAAAAAAACCAAAAAAAGGATGCCGCTGCATCGGGGCTATTATAGACTTTTTGGGTTTTTGAGACATTTTTTGTTAGAAGTTATTTGTTTATAATATCCTAAACAAAGTAGTTCATTTTCATAGCCTTCGGCAAAGTTTTGCCAAACATTTATCAGAAAACGGAACCGACATCCGCTACATACAACAGTTTCTATGACATGCAAGCATCAAAACCACAACTACCTTCACACACCTTAGCAGTATATAGTAGATACAATACAAAGTCCATTAGACCAGCTAATAAACAAGCTAAACAAAAAAGATGATTTTAAAAAAAATTAATAATTGCTTGTATTTAAAAAAATAATTTTATTTTTTGATAAATATTGGAAAGTGCAATCAACATAAAAAAAATGTTAAAAACGCAAGAACTTTCGTATATTTACTAGTTGGCAGATATACAAAAAAATCACATTAAAAATAAAAAATCATACATGGAAGGCATCACAATTATTAATCAAGATGGTGAAGTAGAAGAACTGAAAAATTTCACAAAGGGATATTTAACTTTTCCATTGGATGGAGAACAGTTTAAAGATTTCATAAGCGGACTTCTTGGTAAACCGCAGAGTATAACAAAATCAATAATTGGTAATTTTGAAATTCACCTTAGTGACTTGCAAAGTATGTACGAATTAATTAATCAACGAGTAATTCAACAGAATAAGGGACGGTTATTACAGTTTACCTCAAAAATTTATTACACCGACCGTTCCTCAGTGCAACTTGGAACATATGAAGAATTAATTACATACAATGAAGTTAAACCAGTTATTTCAACAGCTGTAAAATTAACTTGGGATTATTTAATTCATTTTGCTGATAAAACACATCCTGAAAAACAAGTAATAGAATTATTAATTGTAACAGCACCAGAATATTTAATAAATGAAGAAAATGACGTTCAGTTATTTTATATTCCAACACAAGGCCAGTTCAGAATAAATATTGAACATACAGCCAGAAGCTTCGGTGCGGATATAGAAAACACTTTGACGAATCAGATAAAATCCCTATTTAAAAAAGAAAACTCATTTAAACAATTTATTAGAAAACAAAGCGGAAATATAGGATTAACTTTTGCACTAATTTTTTTGCTAATGTGCATAATTGGTGCATACATTGTAACAAGAAATTTTATAAATACCGAGATAGAAAAAGTTAAGACATTTACAGTTATTTCGAGTAAAACAGCAGATGAAAAATTAAATTTTTTAACATCTTATATTGCTTCTGGTGTATCATCTCAACATTATTTTAAGGTTGGCGTATTCTTGCTAATAGCATTAATTCTGTCAATTATTTTTGGTGCATGGATAAACGAAACAGCGGAGAATAATAGAACCCCAAGTTTTATAGTGTTAACGAGAAAATCGTTAGAGAATAGAGATAGAGTAATCGAAAAATTAAAACATAAGTGGAGATGGTTTTTTATATCAATTTTAATCAGTATCGTTACAGGCGTAATTACAAATTATATATTTAAAATAATCGTCGAATAACTGTACATCTGCCAAAAGCTAGAGTTTCGTTGGGCTTGAAAAGCCAACAATGAAACTCCGGTTGAACGGAACCGTCAATTTTATCATCTCTATGGGGTTATCG
>JANNBA010000085.1:0-4086 GCA_031384845.1 Bacteroidota bacterium | reverse complement strand
ATTTTTTTTAAAAATATAAAAAAAGTCCCCACCATTGCTGATGAGGACTTAAAAAAAGGCGGCGATATACGCTACCATAAATTGCAGTAGTTCAAGCAGACTTCACTTCTCTGTTCGGGGCAACTTTACTTTATTTTTTTTAAAAATATAAAAAAAAGTCCCCACCATTGCTGATGAGGACTTAAAAAAAGGCGGCAATCTACGCTACCATAAATTGCAGTAGTTCAAGCAGACTTGACTTCTCTGTTCGGGGCAACTTTACTTTATTTTTTTTAAAAATATAAAAAAAAGTCCCCACCATTGCTGATGAGGTCTTAAAAAAAGGCGGCGATCTACTCTCCCACATAACTGCAGTACCATCGACGCAGGCGGACTTAACTTCTCTGTTCGGGATGGGAAGAGGTGAGCCCCGCCGCAATAACCACCTTAAGACTTTTGTTTTTTTAACACATTAATTCGTATTTTATTTACATTCCTAAAACCTGATTAGAAACCAAAATTGCGGTATCGAGGGCTATTTTTATTTGTAAGTTTTTATGCACAAAATAATCGTCATAGTTAATTGCTAAATAATCGGCAAAGTATACTTCTTCAATTTCTTTAATCAACTTAAATTTATTAGCAATAATTTGAGCTTGTTTGTTATCTGTCTTCCATTGAGCCAATCTAGCAGCTGTAAGTGTGCCATAACGATATGCTCCAATGTGGCCGTTTATTCTTTCTATCAATGGCTTTCCAACTGTTGCCAATTGATGATAAATATCTAATGATTTTGATAAATTTGTGAGGTAAATTATTCCTGTTTTTTGAAATTTTTCAATAAGATTTTCGTTTATTTTTATAAACTTATTATTCATAAGAATACATACATCTCCGTAAATATGTTTTGTTATAAATCCATTTTTTTTTAGATTTTCATAAAACAAATATTTTTCATCTTCGATTATTGCTAATTGATTTAATGTGCTAAAACTTGTTGTATAATAATTATTTGTTATTGCATTCCAAATCAGAGCATCACTATAAGAAAAATTATTATTGCCTTTTATGCTTTTCTCAGCTGATTTTAGAATTATTTGGTTTATAACAAAATTTTTATTTTCAAAAACAAATTGGCATTCATCAATAACAATAAATTCTCCATTTAATTTTGATGCGTCAATTTCATCTTTTCTCAAATAACCATCAGTAGCAATACTATCGATTAGTTTATATGATATATTGAATTTTTTAACCTCCTTTACTATTCCGTCCCTAGACTTAATTTGACCTTTTATTTTTCTTGTCCAATTGAATACTGGTTTGGGTAAATTTTCAATATTTCGAATCATTTGTTGGTAATAATATTTTAAATTTTCGTCATTATAATTTATTTCATTAAAAATATTTTTGAAATCAATGTTGAAATCTTTGTCTGAATATATCAATTGACTTTGACAATCTATTACACCTCTAGCAAAAATTACCTTCGAATAATTTGAATTCAATATTTTTTTGTTACTCAAACTATCTGAAATTTGTTGTGCATCCATCAAAAACTGTTTTTTAATTTTAAATTTATCGTTTGAATTAAGAAAAAACATTAATTTCGTTGCAATTTTATTTAACTTCGTTTGTTCAAGGTATTGAAGTTTAAAATCTTCAACAGCTGTTAAACTGTCTTTTATTTGTTTTTCATTCTCTTTTATATCTTGAATATATTCGGCGGTAAAAGATTTGATTGTATCGAATTTTGGAATAAAAATTTTCTGTTTTGACACAATGTAAACTTTTTCTGTGTAATATGCTTTCTTAATTTCTATTGTTTTTTCACTACTAAAATGGTATTTCTTATTCTGTGAGTAGTGCTGGTGCGTTAAATTATTAATTTATTTCATCAAAAATATTGTATTGCTGTTCATTGACATTTTGATTTTTCTGAAAGTCTTTTAATAATTCACTTAATGGTGTTTTGTCAAAAGTAGATATTTTTATAACTTGTAAAATCTGATATATTGATAAGTCACTTTTTAAAGCTTTTTTAATGTAAGCAACGATTAAATAGGCTGAAATTGCTATCCAAATATTTATCTTAACTGCGTTTTCTGAATGCCCCCATAGTTTTTTAATAACTAAATTTTGTTTTATCCATTTAAAAAATGTTTCTATTTGCCACCTGTTTTTGTATATGCGGCATACTTCGAGTGCTGTAATTTCAAAATTGTTTGTTAGAAAAACTAGGTAATTGTTTTTTTCTGAATCGTAAAACTCAACCAACCGAAGTTTATCAGGATATAACATTTTTGATTTTGTAACAGTTAATTCAATTATTTTGTCAGATCGTAATCCTGTTTGTTCATCAATATTAAAATTTTGTTCAATAATATCGTATTTCAAACTTGATTTGGCTCTGGTAACAAAATAGGAACCAAGGATATGAATACGGTATAATGCAACAAAGTCTATATAAGCTTTATCCATTATATAAATGGCATTTGGCACAGGAACAATGTAATCAAGGATGTTGCTATCGTGGCATTTGCCGTCTGTTACAAGGATGTACGTTGGAATATTACCTCGTAAATCAAGTAATGTATGCACTTTTATCGCTCCTCGACTATACTTACCCTCCGCCCAAGTTAAAAGATTGATACTACAAGATATCGTTGTTGAATCTAACGCGAACAATTCGTTTTTAATGGATAAATTAGCAACATCACTGTCTTGATAAAAAGGGCGAACTAAATCGATTAAATAATAACCAAAGTCAGCGAAAATTTGGTAATCACGGTTTTCGTTCGCTCGTGATAATGTAGTATGACTTACAAAATTATTTATTCCAAGATGGTACAATTTATTCTGATGTACCTTTAGACATAAGCAAATATCTCGCAAAGAGTTTAAATTATTAAATTGTCCAAAAAGCAACTGAATAAATTGATTCCAACAATTAAATTCTCGAACCCTATGATTGCCATTGTACTTTTTTACGATCTTGTCAAACTCGTACTTATTAACGAAATGTAATAATTGAGCAAAAACATATTTACCTGAATTCATAATTTTACATTTTTAAAATGTAAAATCATAAACTTTCAAATCAAATCAAAAAATCAAAGAACGTCAATAAACCTAATAAAATCAATGTATAACAAACAAAATTATAAAGTTAACGCACCAGCACTATTCTGTGAGTATGAATTTGAAAAAAAAAGTAATAACACTAAAAATTGTAAATTTCTCATTTTAAAATGTGTTTTTATTATTAAATTAAAGCAAATATTATTAATTTTGATTTATTACAAATTGAATATGCCACATTAGCCGTTCTAGCGAACCTTTGTCTAAAGCTCTTTGCCCTGTTAACATACTTGTAAAAAAAACAGGTGTGTTTTCTAATTCTTTGTTATTAATTATTTTGTGAGTTCCTAATTTTTCATCAAAAACAAAATCAAACCCCATCCAAATATCTTCATTTTTGGATACGCTTTTATCAAACCCCAAAAAATATCTTGCTGTTGTATTTGAAACTATTAATACTTTTGGTTTTGCTAATATTAAAACTTGTTTTGAGATTTCTAACTGACTAAAAATAAAATCAACTCCTATATTGTTGTCCGTTTTAAGAATATTATTGATGTAGTTTTGATTTGTTTCCCTAAAAAACAATAAATCAAAATGCGTCCAATGATGGTCTAAATATTCAGAAATTTCCTTGAATTTATTAAAATACGGATAACTTTTTCCTCTTTGTTCTATATTATAAAATTCTTGATTAATTTCGGTATCAGTTTCATTAAAAGATGGATTTATACCAATAAACATAATTGAGTTTATTATAACATTATCTTGTATGGCAAAACCACGATTAATGATTTCAAGTTCGTTATATTTTTGGTCTGACCAAATATTTATTATTTTGGTTTCGAATTTTTCTTTTACGCTAAATTTTTCCATACCAATTTTATAATGTACGAATTAAGGAGCCATTTTCTTTTCTCAATTCGGTTTTCCCGTTAGTAAGGCAAATTAACAGATCAGCTCCACTAAATTTAGCACTCTTACCTCCGCTTGTTGTAATTGTTCCTTCCGCTTGGCCTCGACGTC
>JANNBA010000136.1:0-2207 GCA_031384845.1 Bacteroidota bacterium | reverse complement strand
TCAAAACGGCTGTGCCTGTAAATCCTGTGGTTGGTGTAAAGGTGATTGTGCCATTTGGGTTTACTACAAAAACCCCTCCTGCAACTGATAATGCAGACTGTGGAGAAATAGAAGCGGGGTCAATATTATCATTCAAATCGGTATCATTTCCTAATGGTGTTATCACAAAAGGGGTATTTATATAAGTCGAAAACGAGTCTGCAACTGCAACTGGTGCTGCAGAAGGAGCTACAATTACAATAGAACTTGAAGTAAAAGCAACACGAGCACAAACATCTGTTACTGCAACAGTAACTGTACAGGTAATGTTGGGGTTGCCTGGAGCTATCGTGGGTGCTGTAAAATTGGTTGTAGCAGCCGTTGCGGCAGAGAATGTTCCGCCACAAGAAGATGTCCATTGATAGGTAAGTGCGCTGCCAGTTGCTGATGTGGCAGTAATACTAAAAGACGTTGTTGTAGCATTGTTGATGCTTGCGGGCGGTGTAGTATTGTTTACGATTGTAGCTCCTTTTTTGGTAGGCGCATCAAAAGAGAAATTAAGCATGGCGCGCTCCGCAGAAACGTCATCAACGGTACCTGTATTAATTCTATCACCTCCTTCATACATTACTTTTCCGCGGGTATTGTCGCCAAATGGGTATCCATAAGCAATTTTTGCGGCTTTTCCGGGCGAAATTGGTGCTGTCCCCAGACCTCCGTTTGCTATGGACAAGTTGGGATGGGTTGGATCCCAAACAGAAACTGTTGTGGTAGGACGCCATCCGCCAGAGTTTGGCAAATAAGTACGTTCTGACCCGTTTTGTGTTGCCAAATCCATATTTCCTAAAAACTGCATGGGTGCATCGGTTGGATTAGAATAGCTATATGGCCCGGTTCCTGGAAGGTGACCCACTGTGAGTGCTCCAAATGCAGCAATTCCGTTTGCATAAGGCAAAAGGGATGGTTGCGGTAGATTTGCTAAAAAGTTCATCCGTTTTACAGGAATTGCAAGACCATCATTAAGGGTTTCAAATACCGAAACGGCATGACAAGCCATCCATATCCATCCTGCACTACCACCGCTTGCAATAGCATTATTCCAATCCCACAGAATACCATGTACGGTCCATGTAGGGTCTGCGTGGGGCAAGATAAACAAGTCGTCGCAAGAAGTAATTTGTACAGGTTGTGCAACCGTATTGGTGCTAATTCGATAGCCTGCTAATGGGATTCCAGCATTGTCGAGGATTGGAGTTGCTTTGGCAGCGTTTGGCCCATCTACCACCCAACGTGGAAACTCTATTAATTCTTTATAAAAAGGAACTGTTACGTCTGTCAAAGTGGTGTATGTAACCACCAAGGCGTTTACAGCGTTTAAGGCTTTATAAGCAGCAATAGCGTTTTTGATGGTTGTTGAAGCATATTTTTTTTCGATAATAAAAACACTTCCTTTAAATCCGTTTCCGTCAACAGTAAAGTCAATGCCATCGCGTACTTTGGCGGGATTGATAGACCAAATCACTGGGATTTTTTGGTCTTTTATTAAGCTATAAACCAAGCCATAAGGCCTTAATCCATTTCCAATAGATTGTGGCAAAACCCCCATATTGATGATAATAGAACCCGCGGGTATCAGCCTTGTGGTTTGAGCTGCAGAAACAAAACAGACCAATAATAAAAGTGATAGCAAATATTTTTTTAAAACACGAGCTAATAAAGTAGTTTTTTTCATGGTGAAGTAGGTATAAAATGAGCTATATACATTTGTTAGAAAAAAACTTATTGCGAAATGTTTGGCTTTCAGCTTGTTAATTTCTAAACATAAATAAGATATAGGAAACAAAGTTAAGCAAAAAATTAGAAACAAAAATGCTTTCTTCTTTTTTTTTATAAAAAACCCTCGCAACACAAAAAAACCAAAACAAACACCCTGCTTGTTTTGTTTTTGTTAAAACAACAATTTGGCAGCAAAATCAAAAAAAAGCCATAAAAACAAAGCTGTGCGGCTCGGTTTTATGACTAGTATAAGAAATGTTGATTTTGAAAATATTTTTGATAGAAAAAAACTATATCGTTAGTTTTGATCGTATAACCCAAACAGTAGCGTTAGCGCATGACTGTTTTTGACACCTAGTTTTTTTAAGATGCGTTTTTTGTAAGTGCTCACAGTGCTAGTCTTTATACCAATCTGGTTGGATATTTCGAGATTGCCGTTTCCAGACACCAAA
>JANNBA010000067.1:0-3370 GCA_031384845.1 Bacteroidota bacterium | reverse complement strand
TACCATTTATTAGGCTTGAAAACCCAACAATGAATTGCTATAATAGAATGTCAATACAAAATATAGCCAATGGGTTTTGTGGTACCGATTACAATTCCGATACCAGTACGCGGTTTTCGTAAAGTTTTGTTGCCATTTCAAAGCCGTTATTGCACCTCTTTTTTATGGGTTACGGTTTTGCTGCACATTTGGGCATAACTACCCTTTTTGAAATGAAGTGAGTTTTTGTTTTCAAACTTTTTTAAAAACGTTTTGAAAATGCTATTGGTCTATAATCGCCCTGATGCAGCGGCATCCTTTTGGTTTTTTTCTTTTTCAGAAAAAAACCAAAAGATATAGCTTGCAGCAGGACCGGTAGTGTGTGAAAGGGGTGGTGTGCGCCAAATATCAATTAAAAAAATAAAATTGATAAAAAAAGGTAATATTTTCATGTAATTAAAAAAAAACCTTACTTTAGTAAAAAAATTTAAGACACTATTGCAAAACTATACACCATGAAAATACTCAAAATTCAAGCCCTTCGAGGACCAAATATTTGGAGCGTACAACGCAAAAAATTAATTCAAATGAGGCTCGATTTAGAAGAAATGGAAGACTTTCCAACCAACAAAATAGACGGTTTCAAGCAGCGATTGGAAGCCATGTTTCCAACAATGATAGAGCACCGTTGCTCGGAAGGCGTTAGAGGAGGGTTTTTTACTAGATTAGAAAGAGGCACTTGGATGGGTCACGTCATAGAACATATTGCGCTGGAAATTCAAACCCTTGCCGGAATGGAAACCGGATTTGGACGCACCCGAGAAACCAAAACTCCGGGCACCTACAACGTTGTTTTTAGCTATACCGAAGAAAATGTAGGCCTGTTTGCTGCAGAAAGTGCCGTTGCTATTGCAGAAGCACTCATTGCCGGAACACCGTATCCCGTTGAAGACGATATTCAAAAAATGCGTGTCATAAGAGACAAAGTACGCCTTGGGCCAAGCACCGGAAGCATCGTAGAAGAAGCCGTGGCACGAGACATTCCATGGATTAGATTGGGTACAAACTCGCTCGTACAACTCGGCTATGGCATCAATCAAATGCGATTTCAAGCCACAATCACCTGCAAAACCAGCAGTATAGCCGTAGATTTGGCATGCAACAAAGAACAAACCAAACGAATGTTAGACCAAGCATCAATTCCGGTAGCAAGCGGCGGAATATGCGTTGACGAAGAAGATCTAATAGAAGTAATCAACAAAATTGGCTACCCAATTGTGCTAAAGCCATTGGACGGAAACCACGGAAAGGGAGCCTCAATAAACGTTACAAACTGGGAGGATGCTGTATCTGGATTGGCTTATGCCAAAAAATACAGCCACCGAATCATTGTCGAAAAATTTATCACAGGACACGATTTTAGAGTATTGATTATTGACAATAAATTGGTCGCTGCCGCCAAGCGAGTGCCCGCACACGTCATCGGAAACGGCACAGACAGTATCGAACAACTTATTGCCACAACCAACCTTGACCCACGCCGAGGATACGGACACGAAAACGTGCTGACAGAAATTGAAGTCGATAGAGATACACTGGATTTGTTAGAAAAACTACAATATACCACCGCTACAGTACCCGCCAAAAACGAAGTGATATACCTAAAATCAACAGCAAATTTGAGCACCGGCGGCACCTCTGTAGATGTTACAGATATGATGCACCCCGAAAACATATTTCTGTGCGAACGCATTTCGCGCGTGATAGGATTAGACATTTGTGGTGTCGATATCATGGCCGAAAACCTCACACAACCCCTCAAAGAAAATGGAGGATGCATACTCGAAGTCAATGCGGCACCCGGATTTAGAATGCACCTTGCCCCGTCAGAAGGGCTGCCTAGAAACGTGGCTTCGCCCGTAATCGATATGCTATATCCGCCCGGAAAACCAAGTCGCATACCCATAATAGCCGTCACCGGAACAAATGGAAAAACAACCACCACCAGATTATTGGCACATATCGTAAAAAATAATGGCTACAAAGTAGGTTTTACTACCTCGGACGGCATCTATGTTCAAAACCATAAAATGGAAAAAGGCGACACCACAGGTCCCGTTTCTGCCGAATATATTCTAAAAGATCCAACGGTAGAATTTGCCGTTTTAGAAACCGCTCGTGGTGGAATTTTGCGCTCGGGACTCGGTTTTTCACGCTGCGATATTGCCATCATTACCAACATCCAAGAAGACCATTTGGGCTTGAGCGACATACATAATCTCGACGATTTGGCTCGTGTAAAAGCAACCGTAGCCAAAAGTGTCAAAAAAGATGGCTGGGCGATTTTGAATGCCGAAGACGAATATTGTGTCAAAATTGCTGCCGATTTGAGCTGCAATATTGCCTATTTTTCTTTAGACGAAAACAATGCGCTGATACAAAAATTGTGCAAAGAAGGCAAAACCGTAGCCGTATATGAAAACGGCTATATCACCATCAAAAAAGGCGAATGGAAAATTCGGGTAGAGCGAGCCACACACGTGCCACTCACCATGGGCGGAAAAGCCAAGTTTATGATTTCCAACGTATTGGCCGCCACATTAGCCAGTTATTTGTGGGGTTTCAAAACCGAAGACATAAGCCTTTCGCTACAAACCTTTATTCCAAGCGTCGCACAAACACCTGGGCGAATGAATATTTTTGATTTCAAAAAATTCAAAGTTCTCATCGATTTTGCACACAATCCAGCCGGATACAAAGCCGTCGAAGGCTATCTTGAAAGCGTCGAAGCCACCAAAAAAATCGGCATAATCGCCGGCGTAGGCGATCGTCGCGACGAGGATATCAAAGAATGTGGATTGATAGCCGCAAGAATGTTTGACCACATTATTGTGCGCCAAGAAAAATATTTGCGAGGTAGAACCGAAGAAGAAATCATCGCACTAATTTTGGAAGGAATTGCACAATCTGGCAAAAACGTCACCCACGAAATCATTTCAAAAGAAACCGAAGCCATAAAACACGCCATAGACAACGCCCAAGACGGCAGTTTTATCACCGCACTAAGCGACGTGGTGACCAATGCCATCGAAATTGTACAAGAATATTTGGATCGCGAAAACGAAAACGGAGAAATTTAGACACAACAATAGCAACCCTAAAAATCAAGTAGCTGCGCCATAATCTTTTATTTTTTTTGGCGCACAGCTCTCCTATTCCTTACAACAGCTGTCCCGCTGCACGCTATATCTTTGTGTTTTTTTCTGAAAAAGAAAAAAACACAAAGGATGCCGCTGCATCGGGGCGAGATTAGACTTATTGGGTTTTTGAGACGTTATTTGTTGGGTGTTGATTGATAACCGCTAATAGTTGCCCAAACAAAGTAGTTCGT
>JANNBA010000024.1:0-6904 GCA_031384845.1 Bacteroidota bacterium | reverse complement strand
TGATATTCAGCTACATAGCCATTTCCGCCGTGTATTTGAACTGCCTCAATTGTGGTGTCCATTGCTGTCTGCGAAGCAAAAAGTTTGGCCATTGCGCCAGATTGCGAAATATCTTTTCCTGCATCTTTTTCAGAAGCGGCTTTAAAAACAAGCATTTTTGCCGCCATAATTTGTGTCGCCATATCGGCCAACTTGAAAGAAATGGCTTGGTGTTTAAAAATTTCTTTACCAAATGCTTTGCGCTCTTGCGCATATTGTAATGCCAATTCATAAGCTCCCGTTGCAATACCCAATGCTTGTGATGCTATTCCAATTCTACCACCATTGAGAACCGCCATTGCAAAACTGAACCCAAATCCATCTGCACCAATCCTGTTTTCTTTTGGAATTTTTACATCCGTAAACATGATCGAGTGGGTGTCTGAACCGCGAATACCCATTTTTTTCTCTTTGACGCCAACAGCGACACCATCCCAACTTTTTTCTACCAAAAAAGCGTTGATTCCTTTGTGGCCTTTTTGCAAATCGGTTTGTGCAATCACAATATATGTTGATGCCGAATTGCCATTCGTAATCCAGTTTTTGGTGCCATTTAATAAATAAAAATCGCCCATATCTATGGCAGTTGTTTTTTGAGAAGTAGCGTCTGAACCGGCTTCTGGCTCAGACAAACAAAAAGCACCAATCACTTCACCCTTTGCCAAAGGCACCAAATATTGATGCTTTTGCGCCTCACTTCCATATTTTTCGATACCAGCACAAACCAACGAATTGTTGACAGACATAATCACCGCCGCCGAAGCATCAACTTTGGCTATTTCTGTGATTGCCAGTACATAAGAAACGCTATCCAAGCCAGACCCTCCATATTTTGGGTCAACCATCATGCCCATAAAACCAAGATTTGCCATCATTTTGACTTGCTCTGTCGGAAATTTTGAAAACTCATCTCGTTCTATAACACCCGGTAAAAGTTCTGTTTGAGCAAAATCTTTTGCAGCTTGTTGAATCATCAAATGCTCTTCGGTAAGATTAAAATCCATAGTATATAAATAAAATTGTTTTTTGTTAAAAATATGTTGACAAAGATACTTTTTTAATGTTCAATTTTCAATTTTCAATCGTATTTTTGACACATGACCACACAAAACTACAACGTTATCGGACTCATGTCTGGCACCTCGCTAGACGGCATAGACTTGGCGCATATTATGTTTGAAGTAAAAAACTACAAGTGGAACTATCAATTGCTTGAATGTGAGACTGTTGCTTATTCAAAAACGTGGTTAGAAATTTTGAAAACCGCAGTCAATTTGCCTACAAATCAATTAGAAATTGTAAACACCAACTACACAAAATATGTAGGCGAAACCATTGTTGCCTTTATCAAAAAAAACAACATTCAAAACCTCGATGCGGTTTGCTCGCACGGACACACCATTTTGCACCAACCACAAAACGGTTTCACACTTCAAATAGGTAATCTTCAAGAAATTTCAAAAATTTGCAATCAAAAAGTAGTTTGTGATTTTCGGGTTCAAGACGTGCAACTTGGCGGGCAAGGTGCGCCGTTGGTGCCTATTGGCGATAAAATTTTGTTTGCAGATTATGATTTTTGTCTCAATTTGGGTGGGTTTTCCAATATTTCATTCACGCAGAACGATCAACAAATTGCCTTCGACATTTCGGCCGTAAACACCGTTCTAAATTTTTATGCCAATCAATTGGGTTTTGATTTTGATGATAATGGCGCTTTCGCAAAAAGCGGAAAGATACACAAGTTGCTTCTAAATCAGCTAAATGACTTGCCCTTTTACAGCCAAATTCCGCCAAAATCTTTAGGAATCGAATTTGTAAATAGCACTATTTTGCCTTTAATCGACCGTTTTTCGATTCCAATAATCGACAAATTGAACACATTTTGCGTGCATATCGCACTTCAAATCGCCCTTGTTTTAAAAAATAAAACCGGAAAATTATTGATTTCAGGGGGTGGTACCTATAATGGTTTTCTAATTGATTTGATACAACAACAATTGCCTAATATTGAAGTTGTAATTCCAGACAAAAAAACAATCGAGTTCAAAGAAGCACTTATATTTGGGCTACTTGGCGTTTTGAAAATCCGAAACGAAACCAACGTTTTAGCAAGTGTTACGGGTGCAAAACACGACCATTGCTCGGGTGTTATTTTTGAAAAACCTTAGTTAGAAAAATTATAACCTATGCCGAAAAGCAAAAGGTGATCAAAAATTTCTTTTCGATATTCTGCTTTTATCATAATTTGTTTTGTAATATCTGCTTCGATTCCAACCCCATAAATAAGGCCTATTCCAAAATTATTTTGAAAACCATCATTATTTTTGTAGATAGATAAATTGTTTGTTTTTGAGGCATAGCTAAAGTTGAAGCCCGCAAAAACATTGGGACGTATTTTATTATTTAGTAAATCTTGACGAACTTCTAAAGGAACCGAAACCAATTGGAAGTTCGAATATGAATCTATCATTTCTATTTGGGGATAGTATTTTACAATTATTGGATCTAAATATCGGTAAAAATAATAACTCAAGCCAATATTTAATGAGGTGTTTTGGCTAATTTTTGGAAAAAATTTTCTATAATAAAACTGTCCAAATATTTCATTTTCGTTACTGACAAAACCGCCTCCTACAAATCCAATATAATAGCCGATACTTTTTTCTTGGTATGCGGTTTGCTTGCTTTCTACACCTTTTGAAGCATTATAATCGTTTATAACTTTGATAAAGTTACTTTCGCTAAATTCAATATAGGTTCTATTGTTTGTAAAACCTTCTGTTGCAATATTGAGGTAGCCGCGATAATTGTAATCTCTTAATTCGACTTCTCCATCTACTAACTTTAGATTTTGTAATACATAAAAAACACCTTCATTTTTTACGATATACATTTCTTCATCATCAAAAACTGTTTTATATAATGAGGCTTTTCCACTCACAATCAAATTGCCGAAAGTCTTAATTTCGGTAGTGTTTTTATTGATTTTTGTAGTTATTAATTCAAAAATCTTACCGTTTTCTGTTTGAAAAGACTGTATAGTTTCAGTATCAAAAAGGCTACAATTGTCTTGGGCAACTTCCGTTTTGAAACAAATTCTTTTGGATAGTGCTTCTAATGCTTCTGTTTTGATATAACCTTCTAATTTTTGACCATTAGTTTGAACAATACTCCCTTTTTCAAAATTTGCTGTGAGTTGTGCCAGTGAAAATGGTGCAAATAGGCACAAAAAGGCAATACTTAAAATGGTTTTTGTATTCATAAAAATAGTATTCAAAAAATAACTGCTGTACATTGGTGCAACAAATATATTCTTTTTTATTATGATTCTACAAAAATTACAAATACATTTCGATTAATCCTTCGGGCAAATCCATAATGACTTTTTTGTTGGTACGATCTATTTTTACTAAAAATTGATCAATCATGGGCACCAAAATCTCTATATTCACACCGTTTTTTTGATTCAAAACCTCAAAAAGGGGCTGTGCTGTCATATCATTTATGGACTGTATTTGACCAAAAACGCCAACTCGCTTGTCTTCGATGTCAAAACCTATCACTTCGTGAAAATAAAATTTGTTGCCACTCAATTTCGGCAACATATTGAGGGGCAAATAAATAGCATTCCCCATAATAGCATCGGCATCTGCCTCTGTGTTCATATCCTCAAAACGAATTCGTAGAAAATCGTTTTTGTGTAGGCTGCTACTTTCAATAAAAAATGGAATCAGATTGTTGTTACATTCAACAAATACTGATTCCATATTTTGGTATAATTCTGGTTCGTCTGTGTCTAAATATGCCAAGACTTCACCTTTGAAACTAAATTTTTTTGCGATTTTACCCAAGTAGAAACAATCTTCCTTTTGCATTATCGCTTCAAATTATGCTTCGCTTGCTTCGTTATTTGCTTCAGTTTCTGGAGCAGCTTCAACAGCTACTTCTGCAACAACTTCAGCTTCTGGAGCAGCTTCAACAGCTACTTCTGCAACAACCTCAGCTTCTGGAGCAGCTTCAACTTCTGCTACTTCTTCAACTTCCTCAACAGGCGTGTTTGCTGCAATTAAGTCTGCTTCTGCTTGTGCGGCAGCGGCCAAACGTTTTGCGTTTACGGCTTGCTCTGCTTTGAAAGCTTTTGCTTTTGCATCGCTTTGTGCTTTGGTCAAACCTTCTTTTTTAGAATCTACTTTTCCTGCTTTTGCATCAAGCCATGCCGCCAATTTTACATCGGCTTGTTCTTGTGTCAAGGCACCCTTGCGGATACCGCCATCAAGGTGATGCTTCAACAAAGCTCCTTTGTAAGACAAAATGGCTCTCGCCGTGTCTGTAGGTTGTGCTCCGTTGTGCAACCATCTTACTGCGCTATCAAGGTCTAAATCGACTGTTGCAGGATTGGTGTTTGGATTGTAAGTACCAATTTTTTCAAGGTATTTACCATCTCTTTTTGAGCGAGCATCTGCCGCTACAACCCAGTAAAAAGGTTTTCCTTTTTTTCCGTGTCTTTGTAATCTAATTTTTACTGACATAATCGTTTGATTAAATTTTGAGGTTCTCGACCTCGATTAATTAAGGGTGCAAATATAGTTTTTTTTATTTAATTTTAAAACAAAACTTTTTTTTTGTACTTTTGAATCATAAAAAACCATTATAATGAATGATATCAAGACTTATATACAAGAAAACAAATCCAGATTTATAGCCGAATTGATTTCGCTTCTACAAATTCCGTCTGTGAGTGCAGATGTCGCTTTTGCATCCGATGTGATTTTGACCGCTGCTGCCGTAAAAAAAAGTTTGGAAAATGCGGGATGTAATTTTGTCGAAATTTGTCAAACACCGGGCTTTCCAATTGTCTATGGTGAGCATATTATAGATTCAAATTTGCCTACTGTTTTGGTTTATGGGCATTATGATGTGCAACCGCCAGACCCATTAGAGTTGTGGATATCACCCCCATTTGAGCCGGTTATCAAAATGACCGAAATTCATCCAGAAGGCGCGATTTTTGCGCGTGGTGCTTGCGACGACAAAGGACAAATGTATATGCATATCAAGGCGTTTGAATATATGATTGCTTCAAAAACACTGCCCTGCAATGTCAAGTTTATGATCGAAGGCGAAGAAGAAGTGGGTTCAAAAAGTTTGAGTGGCTTTGTAGAAAACAATCAAGAGAAACTGAGTTGCGATGTGATTTTAATTTCAGATACAGGTATGATTTCTAACGAACAACCATCAATTACAACAGGATTGCGAGGTTTGAGTTATGTTGAAGTCGAAGTTACAGGTCCCAATCGCGATTTGCACTCGGGGCTTTATGGCGGTGCAGTTGCAAATCCTATCAATGTTTTGAGCAAAATGATTGCGAGTTTACACGACGCAAACAACCATATTACGATACCGGGATTTTATGACAAAGTTGCAGATTTGTCGCCTGCAGAAAGAGCAGAAATGGCAAAAGCTCCCTTCGACTTGGAGCGGTATAAAAAAGCTCTTGAACTTGATGATGTTTATGGCGAATTGGGCTATACCACAAACGAGCGTAATTCTATAAGACCTACTTTGGACGTGAACGGAATTTGGGGTGGCTATACTGGCGAAGGGGCAAAAACGGTTATTGCCAGCAAGGCTTTTGCAAAAATTTCGATGAGATTGGTGCCCAATCAAGACTGGCACGAGATTACTACAATGTTTAGCAACCACTTCAAAAGCATTGCTCCTACTGGGGTGAGCATAAAGGTAACGCCGCATCACGGTGGGCAGGGGTATGTTACGCCAACGGATTCTATTGGCTACAAAGCCGCTAATATGGCTTATACAGAAACCTTTGGAAAACAAGCCATTCCGGTGCGTTCCGGCGGAAGTATTCCGATTGTTGCCTTGTTTGAAAAGGAGCTTAAAAGCAAAACCATATTGATGGGATTTGGGTTAGATAGCGACGCTATTCACTCGCCAAACGAGCATTTTGGGATATTTAATTATTTGAAAGGCATAGAAACGATTCCTTTGTTTTATAAACATTTTGTAGCATTATCTCAATAAAAAATGCTAACTGTCGAAAACATTTCGTTTGCTTATTTTACAAAAAAACCATCAATAATATTAGTTTTAGACTAAACGCAGGCAAAAGCCTTGTGGATATCAGTTTTTATCATCCGACCATTTTTTGTCCATCAAAAAACCGTCTGTTTTGAGTTGTTTTAAAGCTTGAAAATTTGGGAAGTAAGATGTACATTTTTTTGTTTTTTAAGCAGTTTCTTCCCAAACTGTTTTCAGCCTACCCAACCTGTGTGAGATCCTTTCAGGATGACAAACTGTGTGGGGGCACAACTTGGGAGCGCAACTTGTGTGAGATCTTTTCAGGATGACAAACTGGGTGGGGGTGCAACTTGGGAGCGCAAATAATTACCCATTATCAATTATCAATTAACCCGAATCTCCAAAGTTTGTTATGCTGAAAGCATCTTACGGCAAAGTTTGAAATTAGAAAGTTTGGTTGAATATTCCAGCATCACAAAACCAAAAAATTTTTGTTTTATTTGCAGTTTCTTCCCAAACTGTTTTCAGCCTAAACGGATTGGTAAGATCCTTTCAGGATGACAAACTGTGTGGGGGCGCAACTTTGGAGCGCAACTTGTGTGAGATCCTTTCAGGATGACAAACTGTGTGGGGGCACAACTTGGGAAAATATTAGAAAATATAAATTAAACCCTTTTTTGTTTCGGTTTCTTCGATAGTGTTGTTGGTTATTCAAAATAAAAATGTTTTTTGAAATCGAATCTTATTGCTAAACAAAAATGTCTTTCGGAGGCTTGCGTGAGGGCAAAGGCGGAGCTCCTTTTTTTTGGGCGTTTTTCAGCCCAAA
>JANNBA010000022.1:0-27292 GCA_031384845.1 Bacteroidota bacterium | reverse complement strand
CCTGCGGGCTCGGGTGGGGTTTTGGTCTTAACTTTACACAATGTTTTGTACTTTTGTGATCCGTTATTTACGGAAAGTTCAGGCTTTCCAAACTACAAACTTCTCAAGACACGAGATGTTAGTAGCAAATTCCAAAACATGAAAAAAACTAAATAAATAATAATTTTCGTTTCAAATTTGTTTCCTAAAAAGGAAATGTATATTTTTGTATAAAAATATGAATAATGCCAAATTTTAAAATTGATTTGCTTGAAGAAGCGTCAACATTTTTGGAAAATCTCGACGAAAAAACAAAAGAAAAAATCTTTTATAATATGAGAAAATCTCAAATAGTAAATGATGACGAACTTTTTAAGAAACTAAACGAGTTTATTTGGGAATTTAGAACTTTGTATAGCGGAAAAGCGTATCGCCTTTTTGCGTTTTGGGACAAAACTACTGAAAATGATGTAGTTGTAATTGGAACTCACGCAATTTTAAAAAAAACTCAAAAAACGCCGCTGAAGGAGATTAAAAAAACGGAAGAAATAAGAAAACAATATTTAGCCAATAAAGAAAATACATAATTATGGAAACCAATAAATTTAAAACAATATCTCTCGATTCAATGATTGACAAACATATCGGCGAAATCGGAACTGAAAAGAGAGACAATTTTGAAAAAGAATTGAGAATCGATTTACTTGGAAGCGCAATAAAACAAGTTCGACAAGAAAAGAAACTAACTCAAGAGCAACTTGGAGAACTTGTTGGAGTACAAAAAGCACAAATATCAAAAATAGAAAACAGCGTAAAAAATGCGCGGTTTGATACCATAATAAAAGTTTTTACTGCTTTGGGAGCAACAGTAAACTTCAATGTTGAGATGAATAACAAAAAATTAGCGTATTAAAAAATTGCCGATCTGCCAAAAGCCAGCCTTTCCTCGACCTTGAAAAGCCAACAATCAATTGCAATCATCGAATACCGACAAAAAATATATCCCATAATAAACTCCGGTTGAACGGAACCGAGGTTTGGCACCATTACTACGTCTGTTCGCTCCTGCGGGCTCGGGTGGGGTTTTGGTCTTAACTTTACACAATGTTTTGTACTTTTGTGATCCGTTATTTACGGAAAGTTCAGGCTTTCCAAACTACAAACTTCTCAAGACACGAGATGTTGGCAGAAATGACCAAAAAATTCGTAAAAAAGAAATCTATTTTTGAAAATTATTTTATTTTTGTAATTTTGTAATTGAAATTTTAAAACAATCAGATGAAGTTACCTAAATATGAACTTACAACAGAAAAATCACTAAATGTTTACGAATTTTTAAGTGAAGGTCCAAAAGGTAAAATTCCAAAATTGATAAAATTTAGTGAAACAACATTAAAAGGATTTTTTAATTTAGCATTTGGCGACAAAAATATTGAAACTGGAGAAATTGATGATAAAGTTGTATCAAATAATGGTGATAGTGAACAAGTATTAGCAACAGTAGTTTCTGCTGTGTTCGCTTTTACAGATTTGAATAAAAGTGCCTGGGTTTATGCAACAGGAAGTAATAAAGCAAGAACAAGATTATATCGAATGGGAGTTAATAAATATTTAGATGAAGTTGAAACTGATTTTTGGGTATTTGGAATGTTGAATGGCGAATGGGAAAAATTTGAAAAAGAAACTGATTATACAGCATTTGTGGTTAGAAGAAAATAATTTAAAAATAAAATTATGAAAACAATTAAAGAACTAAACGAAAAAAAAGTGCCAATTATCAAAATAGATAATTCACTCGAGAAATATGTGAAAATGCCAATTTTTCAAGAAAAAGTTGACAAAGCAAATGAAATGTTACGAACAGTTGGTTTACCAAAATTTGCACTAAAATAATTCACTTCCACCAAAAGCCAGCCTTTCCTCGACCTTGAAAAGCCAACAATGAATTGCAATCATCAAATATCGACAAAAATTATAGCCCATAATAAACTCCGGTTGAACGGAACCGAGGTTTGGCGCCATTACTTCGTCTGTACGCTCCTGAGGGCTCGGGTGGGGTTTTGGTTATAACTTTACACAATGTTTTGTACTTTTGTTGTCTGTTATTTACGGAAAGTTCATTCGCTTTCATAAACGATGATTCGAGCAATGCGGACAGGCAGACTATTAACGAAAAAAGCACAAGCCGAAGGATATATTTTCAATTGATTTTATAACCTAGCGCTCAATTTGATGTTAAAAACACGAGTCGTCAAATAGTTGGGCACACCATATTGCGCCTTGCTATACACATCTCTAACCCAAGTGTTTGTAATTGCGTTTTGGTTGTCAAACAAATTAAAAATTTCAAAACCAACCGACATCTCTTTCCATTTTTTGAGCCAATGTGTATCGGGTCTTTTGCTATTGTTTTCAGTCAAAACATACGAAAATCCAACGTCTGCACGACGATAATCTCGAAGTCGATTCTGATATTTATAGACATTGGCGTATGAGGGCGACCCACCAGGCAAACCAGTGTTATAGACCAAATTGAGATACAATTTTACGCTTGGAATATTTGGCATAAAGTCCTGAAAAAGCATTCCAAATTTGAGCCGCTGATCTGTTGGTCTGGCAATATATCCTTTGCTCTCTATATTTTCTTCTGTTTTTAGATAGCCAAAACTCAGCCAAGACTCGGTTCCAGGAACAAATTCGCCATTAAGACGCACATCAATACCCTTGGTATAAGCAATAGCATTATTGGAAGCGGCATATCTAATTCTAACATTTTCGAGTGTATAAGTATTTACATCGGTCATTGTTTTGTAATATATTTCAGAAACTAGCTTAAACGGACGTCGCCACATTTTAAAACTATAATCGTTACTCAAGACAACCTGAAGAGATTTTTGTGCCTTCACATTCGGAAGCACAACACCCGTAGAATCTCGCAGTTCACGATAAAAAGGTGGTTGGTGATAGGATCCACCCGATAATCGAAACACCATATCTTTTTTCCAATCTGGTTTGAAAGCCAATTGTGCTCGTGGACTAAAAGTAAGTTGTGAGTTGCTGTCCAAATTTTGTCCAGATACCATCCAGTTGTGCGCTCTAACCCCAAAATTAGCCCACAAATCGTGAGAACCCAACTTTGTTTTTCGGCTCCACTGTGCATAGCCCGAAAAACGGTCGATATTGACCAAGTTTGTAGCTTTCACATATTTGAACGGCACCAAAGGCCCGGTATAAGATTGATATGGTTGGTCATTGTGTGGCAAAGTAATAATTGGAGGATTGATAGAAAAGCCCGCAGAATCTATAACTTGCCATTCTATAATCCGATCCCGAATATCCTCGCGGGTATATTTGAAACCAAATTCAAATTTATTTCTATTTATATCATGATTAACCTTGACTTCTGAATTGATAATGAGCGCATCCAAATCATTTCGGGCATGGGTCAATTCTGTACCAATTCTAGTTACAAACTGCACTTCGCCTAGGTTTCCTGAGCCAATATTGGTATTGAGTTGACCAAAACCATAATCTGCAAATATGTCAAAATATTCTTGCTCCAAGGTATGATAAATCGAGTTGATAAACTTAATAGTCAGTTTGTCACTAACCTTCAAAATTGATTTTATTGCTCCAAAATACGTGGTATATTTATCTTTTTCTTGCCCCTGATAATCAACTACTAATGCAATTGGCTGATCGATTGTGCCAAAATTAGTTTGGCGCGAAAGTGGTTGATAATGATATTTGTTTTGAGAAATATTACCCAAAAAACTCCACTGCCATTTGATGTTTGGCGTAAATGTGATGTAGGTTTGAACATCTGCAAATGTGGGTCTGAAATTGGTTTTGGTTTCTTGACTATTCACCAAAAGACTGTTGTCGCGATAGCGAACTCCAGTCATTGCTGACCATTTTTGATTTTTTGAAACCGATTCAATCGACATACTTCCGCCCAAAAAACCAAGGTCGATAGAAGCACCAAACTTGGTTGGAATTCGGTACGTAATGTCTAAAACAGACGACAGCTTGTCGCCAAACTTGGCCTGAAAACCTCCGGCAGAAAATTCTACATTTTGAACCAAATCTGTGTTTGTAAAACTCAATCCCTCCTGCTGACCGGAACGAATCAAAAACGGACGATAAATTTCGATATCATTTACATAAACCAAATTTTCGTCATAATTGCCTCCTCGAACCGCGTATTGTGTACTCAACTCGTTGTTGCTGCTCACCCCACCAAATGATTTCAAAATATTTTCGATCCCTGGATTGGCACCCGCCATTTTGCGCACTGCAGCCGGATCGATACTAACCAATCCTTCAATTCGTTTTCTGTTCAAAGCAGTAATCACAACCTCGTTCATCTGCTCGGCCATTTGGCTCATAACAGGGTTGAATTCAAAATTTTCGTTTGGTTTTAACTCAAAAGTAGCCGTTGTTTTTTTAAAATTTATATGAGAAAAAACAAGCTTTATTTTTTGATTTGAGGCCAATTTGATAATGTAATAACCGTTTTGATCACTACTGGTTTGTCCTTGTTCAAAGTTGATATTTACCCCTTCAATAGGATTATTATTTTCGTCAAAAACAATACCTTGAATTTGAGATGATTGTGCAAAAATGGAAATTCCAAAACACAAAAAGAATAGGGATATGAGGCTGTAATACGTTTTTAAAATCAAAATTTATTGTTTTTTATGTAAAAAATAAGTTGCAAATGTAGTCGAATTTCCAACATTATCCGAAACAACTACTCTTAAATCGTTTCGTCCCTCTAGCAATAAGAGCTCGTCAAATTGGTGCACTATTTTTTTGGTTTTAAAATCATATTCAAACAAAACCCATTTTTCGTTAATAAAACCATTATAGCTTTTGATACCAGAAATGCTATCGTCAATCTTCAACTGTAAACTTGATTTTAGATTAATCCATTTGCCCTCCAAAATATTCAAAGCCTTAATTGAAGGTGCTGTTTTGTCACTTGCAAGCATATATTTGCCAAGATTTTTGGTGCTTATAGAAAATTCATTTCCCTTAATCTTGGTGCTATTATATACCTGCTTTTTGCCATCAAGTAACGCAACAAAAGTTTTCGACTTATCTGCATCATTAATTGTACTATCCTCTATACTGATATTAATATTTTTTTGTAATGCTACTGATTCATCGTGAAATGCTATAGTATCTCCATTTATAACAAAATTCAAATAAAAATCTTCATAAAAAGCATTCGGCGGAACATATATAGTAGCACTGCCTTTCTTGTACAAATTTTCGATTTTTGATTTTAATAAAACCCCTGATTTGAATGTATTTAGAGCCGTTTTTGATATTTTATTAGAGTACGAAATAGGAATATGTATGGTTATTTTATTTCTATTAAAATCCGAAATTTCGATTTTGTATAAATTCGTTATATTTGGCTTCACCTCAATAAGCCCGTTTTTGAGATCCGTTTGAATAAGTGATAAAGGATAGGCATTTTTCATAAACAATTTTTGAACTTTTGTCCCTGTATTCATAAATCTTGGATAATCGATTAGCGCATTAATAAATCTTTTTTCGTCAAACGAAAAACTATCAAATTGGTACGAAAAGCTTGATCTCCCGTTCAAAAAAGTGGTTACATTATACAATCCAATTTTACTATAACTAAAATCAAAAATGTCATAAGCACCAATTCCAAAACCAATTTTGTCACAAGCCATCACTTTTTGAGAGATATAAGAACCATCCTTTTGTAGGCTTAACCCCAGTGATATCGGCTTCGTAGATTCATTGACAACGGCATTCTCACCCACGGGATATACAAATAGCGAAGTAACGATTGGTAATTTTGTATCCTTTATCAAAGCATCAAAACCAAAAAGAAGCGGGTTCAAAATATTTTCTGTTTTTGAATCTCTAAATTCAAAATGCAGATGCGCACCGCCAGAAGATCCTGAATTGCCAGAAAGCGCAATGATTTCGCCTTTTTTGACAGGCAAATCTGAAGGTTTTGGAAACAGCTCTACCTCAAAGGATTGCTCTTTATATTGATTGGTTTTGATATATTTTTCGATTATAGGATTGCCCTTTTGAAGATGAGCATACACCGTCGTAAAACCGTTTGGATGGGCAATATAAATGGCTTTTCCGTATCCAGATGTAGAAATTTTAATACGAGAAATATAGCCTTCAGCTGAAGCATACACATTAAACCCCTCTTTCTGTTGTGTTTTAAAGTCCAAACCCGTGTGAAAATGATTGCTTCTAAGCTCGCCAAAACCTCCAGCCAACAATAAATCGATGTCAAGAGGAGACCGAAAATATGTTTTTGGAAAAGAATTTTGAGCAAAAACAACGGTGGAGAATAATAAAACAGATATCAAAATCTTCATGGACAACTTTTTTGCTAAATTAAAAAAAAAATTAAAAAAAAAAGATTAATTTTGACGGATATTAAAATACTGATTATCAATATATTACAACTTATTTTAATAAAAACAAAAAAATATAGTTGCTATAATAAAAAGGAATAGTAACTTTGTAAGATTAAGTAATGAAAATAAACGCAATGGGTGAAATTGTAGTAATCATTGAAACGCTTGAAAATAGTGTTGCCAAGTTGATTTCTAAATTAGAAAATTTAGAACAAAATTCGCAACAACTACAACAAGATTTAAAGAAAGCTACCGCTATAATTGCTGCACAAACCACCGAAATTGAGCAGCAAAAACAGCAAAATAACACCCTAAAAATCGCTAATTCGTTGCTTGGCAGTGAAGATAATAAACGAGATACCAAGCTAAAAATAAATTCATTAATTCGTGAAATTGATTTTTGTATAACACAACTATCTGATTAATAAATATGGACGAAAAGCTTAAAATTAAAATATCAATTGCAGACAGGGTTTATCCGTTGACGGTAGATTTTGCACAGGAAGAAGGCCTTCGAGCCGCTTCCAAAAAAATTGATGTGATGATCAAGCAATTCGAAGAAAACTATGCCGTTCGAGACAAACAAGATGTTTTGGCAATGTGTGCCCTGCAATTTGCCTCGCAAGTCGAACAAAAAAGTTTAGACAAATTTTCAAATCATGTTGAAAACAACGAAAGATTGAACAAAATTAATAATTTAATAGACCAATATCTCAACAAATAACGTTCTTACAATAACTAAAATACTGCCTACATTAGTTTTTTTTTGGTAAACTCAACACTAACAATTTAGAATGAGCGAATCGTCATTACTATAGCATGCCACGCTTTTGCGAGGATCCTTGAACAATGAGTTAGCCCAAAACTTGTCTTTCCGAGTTTATTCATTACCGCTGATGTAGGCTTTTTTATATAACAAATTTAACAAAATGGATCCAATTTTAATAGCAGTTTTTACAGGTTTAATAAGTATTGCAGGCGGTTTTGGCCTTGCAAAAGTGTTTGAAAAAAGTAATGCGTCAAATATGCTGAAAAATGCAAAAAAAGAGGCTGCCTCGGTATTGAAAGAAGCAAATCTTGATGCAGAGAATATCAAGAAAGACAAGATTTTGCAAGCCAAAGAAAAATTTATCGAGCTAAAATCAGAGCATGAAGAGGTGATTTTGTCTCGCGAGAAAAAAATGGTTGAGGTTGAAAAACGAGTTCGCGACAAAGAGTCTTTAGTATCGAACGAATTGGCTCGAACCAAAAAAGTAAACGACGATTTTGAAAACAAAACCAAAGAATATGATTCTAAGTTAGAAATTCTCGAAAAAAAGCAACACGAAGTAGAAAAAAAGCAAGTAGAAGTTGACAAAATGCACAAAAGTCAATTGACGCAACTTGAGGTAATTTCTGGATTATCTACAGAAGATGCCAAAAATCAATTGATCGAAGGCTTGAAAGCCGAAGCAAAAAGTAGCGCAATGTCTTATTTGCAAGATACGATGGAGGAGGCCAAATTGACTGCACAGCAAGAAGCCAAAAAAATCATCATCAACACCATTCAACGCATTGGTACTGAGGAGGCAGTAGAAAATTGTGTTTCTGTTTTTAATATTGAATCAGACGATGTAAAAGGACGTATTATAGGACGCGAAGGTCGAAACATCCGTGCTTTAGAAGCCGCTACCGGTGTAGAAATCATTGTTGATGACACGCCAGAAGCCATAATACTATCTTGTTTTGATCCAGTTCGACGAGAAATTGCACGTCTTTCGTTGCACAAATTGGTTACAGATGGTCGAATCCACCCCGCCAGAATTGAAGAAGTTGTGGCTAAAACTACCAAACAAATTGATGACGAAATTATAGAAGTGGGCAAACGCACAGTTATTGATTTGGGCATACACGGGCTACATCCAGAATTGATCAAAATTGTGGGCCGTATGAAATACCGCTCGTCTTATGGCCAAAACCTTTTGCAACACTCACGAGAAGTTTCAAAACTTTGTGGCATAATGGCCGCAGAGTTGGGCTTGAACGTAAAATTGGCCAAACGTGCAGGACTTTTGCACGATATCGGAAAAGTGCCTGATGCCGAAAGCGATTTGCCACACGCTCTATTAGGGATGCAATGGGCCGAAAAATATGGCGAAAAAGACGAAGTTTGTAACGCAATTGGCGCACATCATGACGAGATTGAAATGAAGTTTTTGCTCTCTCCTATCGTTCAGGTTTGTGATGCAATATCTGGCGCAAGACCCGGAGCTAGAAGACAAGTTTTGGATTCTTATATTCAGCGATTAAAAGATTTAGAAGAAGTTGCTTTTGGATTTAACGGCGTAAAAAATGCCTATGCCATTCAAGCCGGTCGAGAATTGCGAGTGATCGTTGAAAGCGAAAAAGTTTCAGACGATAATGCAATGACGTTATCATTTGATATTTCACAAAAAATTCAAACAGAAATGACCTATCCAGGGCAAGTAAAAGTTACGGTGATTAGAGAAACTCGTGCCGTAAATATTGCCAAATAAAAGTAACAATAATTGCTATTAAGGTCGTTTATTTTAATTCAAAAAAATTAATAAATGTTTGACTTTTGACAAAAAGCGTATATTTGAAATAAAAACTGCGCTATGGAAACCATTATATCCTATTTTTCGGCAATGCCACCTCAGCATCGATTGCTCTCGATTGCAATTGGAATATTATTTTTTTGGCTTATCGAAAGTTGGCAGCCCTTGCAAAAAATGGCTTATAATAAAGGTAAACACGCCCTGATTAATATTTTTTTTACGTTTACAACCATAATTGTAAATTTTTCATTAGCGTTTCTTTTAGCCAAAACCACACTTTTTTCTACCCAAAATAACTGGGGCCTATTGCAACTTCTGCCTGCATATAATTTTTGGACAACTAGTTTTGTAGGATTGCTTTTTATGGACTTTATTGGAGCATTTTTGCCCCATTTTATACAACATAAAATCCCGTTTTTGTGGCGATTTCATTTGGTGCATCACAGCGATACTTGGATAGACGCTAC
Organism: Bacteroidota bacterium; assembly: GCA_031384845.1. Lineage (GTDB taxonomy): Bacteria > Bacteroidota > Bacteroidia > Flavobacteriales > Flavobacteriaceae > Flavobacterium. The sequence goes on along the minus strand of JANNBA010000022.1, from coordinate 17,863 downwards.
ATCAGCAAACCGACACCATCCCGGCGAAAGCGTTGTTAGATTTTTGTTTACAACCCTTGCAGTTGTGATAGTTGGCGCACCAATTTGGCTGTTGTTTCTATATCAAACTTTATCTGTTTTGCTCTCCCAATTTAACCATGCCAATATTACAATTTCGCCAAAAATTGATTCCATTTTAAGTTATATAATCGTATCTCCCAATATGCACAAGGTACACCATCATTTTGAAATGCCATATACAGACACTAATTATGGAAATATTTTTTCGATTTGGGATCGGGTTTTTGGAACATTCGCAACTTTAAATCCAAGCAAAATTATATATGGGATAGATACATACCCAGATCTTGTAACACACAACTCGTTGAATAATTTGCTCAAAATGCCTTTTTTTGAACAAAAACAAAAAAATAAGTAAAAAATAATTAACATTTTGAAAAAGTAATCTTTTTTTTACTTAATATTGGAATAAAATTTGTAACCATTTAAAAAAATACTGAATTAATTTTCAAAAAATGAAGAAAAGTAGCCTTATAAAATTAAGTTGGGAGCAAAACGAAAAACTAATTTCGTTGGCCTTAGAAGAAAGAAATCCTTTTGAAATTATCAAAAAAGAATTTGGTTTGGCCGAAAAAGAAGTGCTTGAAATCATGAAAAAGAAACTCGCCGCTGATAAATTTGAAATTTGGAAAAAGAAAGCTAATGCGGCAAAACCAAAACCAAAACCTGTTAAAATCGATGATTTTGACGAAGATTTGGATGGCAAATATTATATTAAAAACAAATTTGATTAAAAAGGAAACTCTTGATTTTTCAAGAGTTTTTTTTTGTTAATTTGCAAAAAATTTGAACCATGAAAAAAATCTTTATTTATGCAATAATATTGACAACCATTGTTGCTTGTAACCAAAAAAAAACTACTGAAAATCTTGAACTGACGGGCAATATCAGTGGTTTGAAGAAAGGAACTTTGTACATAGAACGCATTGTAGATACAAATATGGTGGTGATAGATTCTATCGAAATTGATGGAGATTCAAACTTCAAAACCAATATTTCGATTTCGTCGCCAGAGATGTTATATATCAATCTTGATCGTGGCACAACCAACTCTGTTGACAACAATTTGCCGTTTTTTGCCGAAGCAGGAAAAATAAATATCAATACAGATTTGGATTATTTTTTCTCAAATGCAGTTATTACGGGGTCAAAAAATCACGATTTGTATGAAAATTACAAAACTATTAATAGCCGTTTTATCGATCAACTTCTAACGCTTACAGAGCTCAAATTTAAGGCAATGAAAGCAAAAAATGTTTCAAAAATAGATAGCATTCAAAGAAAACAAGATCAAATTATAAAAAGAAAATATCTATATGCTGTAAATTTTGCTATTAATAATCGTAATTTTGAAGTAAGTCCTTATATCGCTTTATCTGAAATAAACGATGTAAACCTCAAATTAATGGATACGATCCAAAAATCGATGTCGCCTAAAGTGGCCAAATCTTTGTATGGAAAAAAACTTATTGCGTATTATAATTCACGAAAAAAAGTGGAATAATTGGTACTTCCAAAACAAAAAAAAATCATAATGCGTCCTCGTATTATGATTTTTTTTTGAAAACAACTATTAATAAATAACCTTCTTGTTTAAAATTGTGCCGTTTTCTAAAACTATTTTTACCATTAAAAGGGTATTTTGAATTGGTAAATCTTGTAATGAAACCATTTTTTTAAAAATATTATGCTGTTCATAAATTTTGCGTCCACGCAAATCAAATAAGTAAACATTTTTGATTGTATTTCTATTTGATTCTATAGTCAAAATTTCGTTTTTTGGATATACCACAATAGACTCTGACTGCTCTACTAATGCCTGTGTGGATAACAAATTTTCAAAAATTAATTCAAAACGAGTATTAAAACTGCCAACATTTGCCACAAAATTATAATCGCTTTGAGATAAATTGTGGCTAAGACCTAAAAAATTATCTTTTAAAAACACGGTTTGAATTGATTCAAAAATACCATCAACCTGATCTATTCCAATACTGTAATTTCCAGCATCAATTGTTTTTAACCCCAGTTTTATCACATCCGAAGTTACAAACGGCAAACCTCGTCCTTGTATGGCAAAAAAATCACCATTAATTAGACTTGAAATGCTATTGTTGTTGTTTTCTATTTGTATGCCATCAATCGATTCATCAAAACCTGTGGTTGCACCATTCATATAGCCTACTAAAATTTGATTGTATTGATTTGTTGGACTTTTTAGATGAAGCCAAATTCTACTTTTGTTGCTTTCAATTGTTTTAAAAAACTGGTTGCTATTGTTTGCAACTCGCATTGAGTTTAAAAAAATTGCATTTCCTGAAGCCGTTGTTTTAAACATAAATCCTTGACCAGTTTGAATAAATCCGTTAGGCAAAATACCTCCAGATATTGACGCTGTTGGTCCCAAAGTGGTAAAACTTGCATAATTTGAAGCTGTTGAGCCTTGCAAAAAATGTGTCCAAAAATAGATTGTGCCAGGATTTGTAGCCAAAAATGCAGTTGCGCTAATTGTAGATGGATACGGATTTCCAATCAGGTTATATCCCACTCCGGTTGTTGGAGTTTTTGTGATAGGAATGCTGATAGTGCCGTTATTTGGTTTGCCAAAAAAACTTTGATTTACCACTACTATACTACCATCTGCAGGCAACAAATTGGATGCTCGAATATTGTAACCTTTTGCTTTTTCAAAATTATTTGACAAAGGATTAATAATTTCAAACGCATTGTTTGGTTCAGAATAGGTATAAAATCTATTGGTCAATGTATCTGGTGAAAAACTTAATAAATTTTGATTTTCTACAGGAGAAGCCCAATAAACATAGTCTAATCTGCGCATTGAAGCCTCTCTTTTGACTGTGATATTTCCCGAATTGGTATTTGTTACACCAGATTGCAAAAGATTTGCATTGCTATTTAGAGTAAAACTTGCTCCTGTCTCTACGGTTATACTTCCAGAAACTGTGAAATTATATCCCGACAAAACGGTTACATTAGCATTATTATTTACTATCAATGAGCAAGCTATTAAGTTTGTGACCACTTCATAATTTGCTGCAATAATTGCTTGGCATCCTTCCGTTGGAGTACCATTAGTCCATATTGAACCATTCCATGTTGTAGAAACAGGTTGCGTGATGACAAAATTTTGAGTTTTATTACAACCTAAAGTATCGGTTATCAAACAACTATAATTTCCTGCTACCAAATTACTTGCTGTGGCTGCAGTTCCACCAGATGGCGACCATAAATAGGTGTATCCGCCAGTTCCGCCACTTGCTACAACAGTTGCCGAGCCAGTATTGCCTCCAAAACAGCTTACATTGGTTTGTGAAGTGGTGTTGGATAATAAAGCCGCTTGTGTGATGACAAAATTTTGAGTTTTATTACAACCTAAAGCATCGGTTATCAAACAACTATAATTTCCTGCTGCCAAATTACTTGCTGTGGCTGCAGTTCCGCCAGATGGCGACCATAAATAGGTATATCCGCCAGTTCCGCCACTTGCCACAACGGTTGCCGAGCCAGTATTGCCTCCAAAACAGCTTACATTGGTTTGTGAAGTGGTGTTTGATAACAAAACAGCCTGCGTGATGACAAAATTTTGAGTTTTATTACAACCTAAAGCATCGGTAATCAAACAACTATAATTTCCTGCCAACAAATTACTTGCTGTGGCTGCTGTTCCGCCAGATGGCGACCATAAATAGGTGTATCCGCCAGAGCCTCCACTTGCTACTACAGTTGCCGAGCCAGTATTGCCTCCAAAACAACTTATATTGGTTTGAGAAGTGGTGTTTGTGATGGCACACACATTGATTACAAATGTTTGAGCCCCCAAAAGTGCCGTATTAATACCCGAAATTGAAAATTTGAAACTGTCCGAATTTCCATTAATCCCATCATTGGTATAAGAAACTAAACCATTATTCAAATCTGTTTGACTAAAAGTGTTTCCTAAAATCAATCCAATATTATTTAATTTTAAAACGCCCCTTGTTGGTAGTTGTGTGAGGGTATAAATCAATTGTGACGCCAAAGCTGTAGGTTGTGTTGCTATTAAATTGGTTTGTAAAACCGAGGCCGTTGATCCTATTTGAACGCTCAAAGGATTGTTTGAAACAGCAATATTGTTTACAATCTGTAATTTTCCACAAATATCAATATTAAATAGCTGAAATGTTCCTCCAGAAGTGTTTGCAACCCTATCTGTGGCCAACAAAACCCAAGTGCCTAATGAAGAAGTACCATTAAATTTTGATAACAATTGACTTGCTTGCTTCACCCCAGAAAGCGTAGTAGCGCAAGGCACAGGAAGTGCAGTACCGCTATCGTCAAAAGTAACATCAATATTGGCACCTGTGCAATCTCGGTTATAAATTTCTGCAAAAATTCCGGTTGGCCCACTAAATTGCATTTTGATGTCTGAAAGCAACGGATGGGTAGCTTTCATATAAAAATTTACATCGCTTATGATTATATTATCTGGAATATTAATTCGAGCACTAACAGCATTAGTAGTGTTGATTTCCCAAGTTGAATCATTGTTTTCAAAGTAAACATTTGAATAATTTTTACAAATATCAGTTGCAATTTGAAAAACAAAAACTTCAGAAAATATGCCAGTAGTACATGGATTGATTGGTTTTACACGCCAATAATTGATGGTACCTGTTGCCAAAGCGGTTGTTTGATAAAAAGCAGTTGATACTGTTGCCGTTTCTGTAATGGTGGAAAATGTAGGATTTGTAGAAATTTGAACCAAATAAGAACTTGCCGAAACCAAATTTTGCCATTGTAATAATGCTGAAGTTTGTTGATTTGTTGCGCCATTAACTGGGTTTGACAAACTTATGTTTTCAATAGTATTATCAAAAACATTCAAAAGTACAGCTAATGTTTCGTTTGCGGTTGTGCTAATTCCTTTTACAGAAAACGAAAAATTTCCGGTTGCAACAGCAGTAATGTTTGAAACAGTTAGAGTTACTGTACCCGCTGTGCTCCTATTGGCCGGCACAAAAGCAGCAACAGCTCCTGATGGCAATGATGCGGTGCTAAAAGTTACTAGCTCTGCAAATCCAGGAGCAGGAGTATAATTGAAGGTATAAACCCCATTGTTCGGTTTGCAAACTGAAACGGTGTTTTGTGCTGTAGTCATTTCAAATTTACCTGATTTGATTTCAAAATTTGCATTTGAAATGTCAAAGAAAATATTAGCAGCAGCCTCTATTTTGATCCGATTCAATTTACCTATATTATTAGGAACAGTAATCGCTTGCGATCCGCTATTTGCTACTGCAGAAGCCAAAGTGATAGGATAAGTAAAACCTCCATCAATAGAAAGTTTGATGTTTACGGTGGTCGAAAAAGTGGCTGTATTGGTGCTTGCAACGTTCCAAGTGATTGTTTTTGACTCGCCAACATACCAAATTTCGGTTCCCAAATTTGGAGCTGTTACCACAAATGGCCCTGCTGTTCCAGAAACCGTCACTACACTATTAGCCTGATTGGTTTGTCCGCCCAAAATGCTATTGTCACGAACGGTCATTCTAAAATTGAGTGTTCTTGCCACAGATGGTAAGACTTCCCAAGTTGGTGTAGTGTTGCTAATAATGGCAGCCAAGTTTGGGAATGTTCTTGAAGATGAAGTGGTTGGGGCAAAAGATCTAAAATTTGGACTTCCCGGATTTGTTGCAATTGGTGGCATCACACCCGTTGTTTCATTATTCATTTGTTCCCAAGTATAGGTCATTGGATCGGCTTCGGCGTCTGTTGCTGTCCCTTTTAGTTCAAAAGGTGTCGATTTTGGGATACTATAATTGAGCATCGCCGTTACAACTGGTTCTGAGTTTAAAATGGCAGTTTCTACTTCGCATGTGTGGGTTGCAATAGAAGCGTTAATTTGCTGAATACTAATAGCATGAAAATAAGCATCGCTATTACCTTGTACGTTTGGCGCACAAATACCTGCATAACCCATTATCGTTGAGGCACTTCCTGGCTCCATCGCAGAGGTGGCTGCTCGTTGACAATTGTTATTTTGTGTATGACCCGCGCCAAATTGGTGTCCAATTTCATGCGCTACATAGTCAATATCAAATGGATCATATTGAGGGGTTACAATTCCTGTTACTCCATTTCCTTTTGTAGCCGCTGCACAAGGGCCTGTGCCAGCAAGTCCGCCGCCTCCAGTGCTAAAAACGTGCCCAATATCATAGGCAGAAACACCTAATAGACCTGTAATATTTGGCGTGTTGGCGTTCAACATGGTAGTGCCATTATAATTGTCATAGGGATCTGGATCTGGAGTAGCATCAATATTAAATCCATTAATATAAATCAATCTATTATTTGAAGCAACCAATTGAAAAACAACACCAAAATCACGCCGAAAGACACTATTTATTCTGGTTACAGTTGTATTCATTGCCGACAAAACGTTGGAAACGGTATTGCCATAATAAGCAGAATATTGTGAGGTGCAAGCCAACGCAAGTCTGTATGTTCTTAATTTTCCGTCAGTAGAATTTCTTTGTGCTGTTGTTGTAAGTGGCTCTTGATCAACTACCTTTTCTATTTCATTTGCATTACATTCAAAAATATCATCCGGGTTTTTGGTACAACTTTTTCGGTCATAAACCATATAAATCAATTGATTTTTTGAAGAAACAGGATCAATATATATCGTTTTTTCACCCGTTATCAAACCTGTAAATCCTTGTGGCGACAAACTGATATATATTTTGTTCAGTGGGTTTTTTTGGCTTACGCCAAAATAGGATAGAATATCTGGATATTTTGCTTCCAAATCGGGATGCAAAACACTAACCTTCTCTATCGAAAAAGTTTCAAAAGAACCATCCTCAAATGGAAAATCAACCAACAGATTGTTAGCCAATTGATTATTACTGTTTCTAATACTTGCTCTTTTCAAAGTTGTTTTTACACTTTCAATATCCAAATTAAAAATTTTATACTCACTTGGAATTGTTTTTTTGTCTGACAAAGCAACGATTTGCTTATAATTTCGTTCAGATTCAAATTGCCAGTTGTTTATTGACTGTGACCAGCTATTTGATATAAAAAATAAGAAAAAAAATATTGTTTTGAAGGTAGTTTTGCTCATAATAAATTTTTAATGGGTCGCGAAAATAGTATAATTTAAAGCAAATATACAAAATAATCGACAAAGTGTTGTTTTTAAACGTTAAAATACATAAAAAAATTAAAAATTTTCAAAAACACCCAATCCAAAAAGCGCAAAATCATATTTTACAGGATCCATTTCATCCAAAATACGAAGGTTAAAATCGAGTTCTAATAATGCTTTTCCGTCGTTTTGTTTTCGAGAAAGCAAACCCAATTTTCGCGCTACATTTCCAGAATGAACATCAAGTGGACAAGACAATTTTGAGGGTGATATATTTTTCCAAATTCCAAAATCAACACCATTTTGATCCTGACGCACCATCCATCGCAAAAACATATTAATGCGCTTTGCCGCCGAGCCATTTAAAGGATCCGAAAGGTGCTTTTGAGTTCGCAATTGATGCGGAATTTCAAAAAAAACAGTTTTCAATTCATGTATGTTTTGTTGCAAATTGGTTTCGTGATTTATTTTTGAAAAAACAGCTTCCAACCCATTATGATGGATATAAATATGACGTAACCCTTTTATAAAAGTCACAAAATCAGCACCATTAAAAGTACGATGCACAAAACTGTCAAAATTTTTCAAATCATTTTCTTGATGATTCATGACAAAATCAAAAGGAGAATTGCCCATTAAATCCATCATTCTATGCGCATTTTTTACAATCATTTTTCGGTTTCCCCAAGCAATTGTTGCACTCAAAAAAGCAGCAATTTCAATGTCTTCTTTGATCAAAAATTGATGCGGTATCAAAATAGGATCACTTTCTATAAAATTAGGATGGTTATACAAAGTCACTTTTTCGTCCAAAAAATCTTTGAGTTCCTGATGATTCATGGTTTTGATGTTAGAAAAATATTTTTTGAAAAAAAACCGTTTTTTAGAGATTTACCTCTTAATTGGGGCACAATTTGCAATTTTCTTTCAAAAAGACGAATTTGTTTTTGATTCACTGTTGGCAATTTTCCGTCAGCCGTTGCATACATAAATGGGCAATTTATAGGCGAAAAATAAACCAAGTTTCCAAGCTTCACTTTTTGAAATTGTAAATCATAAAATTTTGAATTTTCTTCGGGCAAGAGCAGCTGCAAAAGCGTGACTTTTTCGGCATCTTGGTTGAATTTGTTTGATGTTAAAGCTTTCAAGTTGATAAAATGAATTAAAAAAACCGGCAATATGACCGCAACAAATATCAAAAATTGAAGAAACAGATATCTCATTTTGAAATAATCAAACACTTCAGAGGCAAGAATACAGCTTAAAAAAATAAATTCGGGTAGAAAAAATCGAAATTGCGGCGAACTGCAAAACACGAGTAAAAAATGTATTAACAAAATGATATACAGTATTTTAATTTTTTTGTCTGTTCGAAATTCCTTCAAAAATGGGACAATAATAAATAATATAATGATGCCTTTGTTGAAAACACCGTTGATACCAGAAAATCGAATCCAAAGATTGAATTTTTCAAAAACGGTCAAAACAGCATAATTATTGATACTCAAAAATTCATGATTTCTGATCATATTATTGATGTTAGCCAACAATTGTTGTGGAACAGCCCAATCGACATTTAGCCCACAAAATGCGTAAGGATAAAACGGAAAACCGGTTAGAAAACTGTTTTTGGCGAGCCATAAAGAGGCAAAAAGTGTAGTTATTATTAACAAAAATTGAATTGATTTTTTTGAAAGTTTAAAAAACAAAAACAGTAAAGCGATTGGAGCAATTGTTATTTTTATAAAAATTAAAAAAGCAATTAAAACAATCATTATTTTATCGTTTTGAATCTCATTTTCAACATCCAAAAACATAAAAAAAACGAGTTGGACTAATAAAAATACCGGCAAATCTGGTGATGGCGCATTTAAAAACTGAAACGTTAAAACATTGAAAATCAGTATAAAAATTAGCCAATTTGATTTTTTTTTGATTTCATAATCTTTTTGAAATTGCATCACTATAAAACTACAAATTATTAAAAAAACAAATCCGTTCAGGTCGTTAAAACGGTTGCACAAAAAACTAAAATTAGTAGCCGCTTGCAAAACGTGCCAACCCGACGTTTGACCAAAAGCAATGTTGAGATTTGCCAAACCTTTTACAAATCCAAATTCATTGATCCACTTTATAGTTTGAATATAATAACTTTCATTATCTAAAATAAATGGGGTTTGAGCACACTTTTGAAGTGCAGATATTAAAATTACCCCTAAAATTAGTTTCAAAAATAAAGAAAGTGCCTTTATTTCTGTAATAAAAACAGTGAAATCTAATCTGATTTTTTGTCTTAATAATATAAAAAGAGTAATTCCTAAAAATAAATTGCAAGCAAAAAATGTAGCTCCAATTGGGACAAAAAACGCCGCAACTGTGGTCAAAAAAGTCTGAGCAATCATTCCAAAAATCACTTTTAGTGGCGTATTATTGGTTTTTAGTTGAAGCAAAATATTGGTAGCAATTCCAAAAGTGTAGAATAGCCCAAAAAACATAATCCAACTAAAAAGAATGAGTACCATTTATAAAATTTTGCCGTCAGACATGGTTAATTTTCGATCGGCCATATTGGCAAAATCTTCGTTATGGGTTACAATCACAAAGGTTTGACCAAACTCATCACGTAATTTAAAAAACAATTGGTGCAAATTTTCGGCTGCAATTGTATCTAAATTTCCAGAGGGTTCGTCTGCAAAAATGATGGCAGGCTTGTTGATAAGAGCACGTGCCACTGCAACACGTTGCTGCTCGCCGCCGGATAGGGCACTCGGTTTATGGTGCATTCTATGCGAAAGCCCCAAATAATCCAAGAGTTTTTTGGCTTCAATTTCGGTTTCAATTTTTGATTTTCCAGCAATAAATGCAGGGATACAAACGTTTTCTAAAGCCGTAAATTCGGGCAATAATTGATGAAATTGAAATATAAACCCCAGATTTTGATTTCTAAATTTCGATAAATTTTTGTCATTCATCGACAAAACATTTTCTTGATTTATAGACAAAATCGGGTTGTTTTCTGATGTATTATTGTCTGGTTTTAATCCCTTTTTGGATGCTATATTTGGTTTATCCAAAGTACTAAGGATGTGCAAAAGTGTTGTTTTTCCTGCGCCTGATGCGCCAACAATCGAAACAATTTCGCCTTTTTTGATATGCAAATTGACCCCTTTTAGAACATGAAGTTGGTCATAAAATTTATGAATGTTATTTGCCTGAATCATTTTTTTTGTTTGCACAAAGAAACAAAGATTTTCAAGATAATTTTAATTTAATTTGGCTTTTATTTCTTTAACAAAACCCAAATTTTAGTTAAATGAAATTTGGGTTTTCAAAATAGGTTACATTTGTATTTTAAAAACCAATTTCATGACAAAATCTGCGATACTCTTTACTTTATTTATTATTTTTTCATGTCAATCCAAAAAATCTGAAAATATGATACAAAACTTTGATCAAAATACACAAATTGCCACTTTTGCTGGAGGCTGCTTTTGGTGCACCGAAGCCGTTTTTTTAGAATTAGAAGGAGTAATATCTGTAAAAGCCGGATATACAGACGGGAATACAGATAATCCCACCTATGCACAAGTTTCTACAGGATTGACGGGGCATGCAGAGGCTACCCAAATTGTTTTTGATCCCAAAAAAGTGTCTTTTGAAACCTTATTAGAGGTGTTTTTTGCAACCCACGATCCTACCACGCTCAACAGGCAAGGTGCCGATATTGGAACGCAATATCGCTCTGAAATTTATTATCACAATGCCGAACAAAAACAGCAAGCAGAAAATTATATTACCTTTTTGACTAAAAGCAAAACTTTTGGACAGCCTATTGTAACTAAAATTTCAGCTGCCGTCAGGTTTTTTGTTGCCGAAAATTACCATCAAAACTATTACAATTTAAACAAAAATCAATCCTATTGTCATTATGTCATCACACCAAAAATTGAAAAAGTGAGGCATAAATTTGAAACCAAACTTAAAAAAAATTAATTTTCAGCTATAAAACTAAACGATTTTAGGTAAAAGCGTTTCTCTTTTTTTGCTAAAAAAGCTATATTTGCAAAAATAAAAACAATTTATGCAACAGCTTCAAAACCTTATAGAACAAGCTTGGAACGATCGTACTTTACTTCAAAACCCAACTACAATCTCGGCAATTCGGGAAGTGATTGATTTGTTAAACGCTGGAAATCTGCGTGTTGCAGAGCCAGTTTCAGATGGATGGCAGGTAAACGAGTGGGTCAAAAAAGCAGTAGTAATGTATTTTCCTATTCAAAAAATGGAAACTTTTGAGGTTGGCATTTTTGAATATCATGACAAAATTCCACTCAAAAAAAATTATGCCGAAAAAGGGATTCGAGTAGTACCAAATGCGGTGGCTCGGCACGGTGCTTATATTTCAAAAGGCGTTATTTTGATGCCAAGCTATGTTAATATTGGTGCTTATATTGACGAAGGCACAATGATAGACACATGGGCAACAGTGGGTAGTTGTGCACAAATTGGCAAAAACGTACATTTGAGTGGCGGGGTTGGAATTGGCGGGGTGCTAGAACCATTGCAAGCAGCTCCCGTTGTGATCGAGGATGGTGCATTTATTGGCTCACGTTGTATTGTTGTAGAGGGCGTTCGGGTAGAAACTGAGGCCGTGCTTGGCGCCAATGTTTGCTTGACAGCTTCTACCAAAATTATTGACGTTACTGGCGAAAAACCAATCGAAATGAAAGGAATTGTGCCGGCGCGATCTGTAGTAATTCCTGGAAGCTATACCAAACAATTTGCTGCAGGATCCTTTCAGGTGCCATGCGCTTTGATAATTGGAAAAAGAAAACCTTCAACTGATTTGAAAACAAGTTTGAACGACGCTTTGCGAGAATATGATGTAGCCATTTAGTTCTTTTTTTGATTTTTTTAATATAAATTTATTGTATGTTCAAAAACTCATTTTTTATTAAAACTAACAATTTTTTTAAGCTTCCATTTTTTACAAACAAGGCTTATATTGCTTCAATTTGGGTTATTGTAGCCTTTGTAATGTCTGTAAAGCAATATTTTACAGGCAGTTATAATAATTATCGCATCTTTAAAGGTGCTTTTTTTCATACCAAAAATCAACTAAATCTATATGAATTATATCCGTTAGAATATTTTGACCACATTCATTACGGCCCAATTTTTAGTCTTGTGATTGCCCCTTTTGCACTTCTACCAGACGCAATAGGTTTGCCATTATGGGGAATGTTTAATGCGGCTGTTTTGGTCTGGGCTGTACTGCAACTTCCATTAGCGGAAACGCAAAAAAACGCAGTATTATGGATTTGCTTACACGAATTTTTGACTGCCTTATTGGGAGTTCAATTCAACCCACTAATGACCGCAATTATCTTATTATCATTTGTTTATATTCAAAAAGAGAAAGATTTTTGGGCTGCGATGTGTATCGTTTTAGGCACTTTTATAAAATTATATGGAATTGTTGGACTGGCATTTTTCTTTTTTTCAAAAAACAAAATCAAGTTTATCGCCGCCCTCGCCGTCTGGAGCTTGGTGTTTTTTGTCTTGCCAATGCTGCTTTCGTCGCCCATTTTTATTGTTCAAACCTATCAAGATTGGTTTTATGATTTGGTTGACAAAAACAACGAAAATACAACTTTAAACTCTTATCAAGACATTTGTTTGATGGGAATGGTTCGCCGTTTTTGTCATGACACTTCGATATCAAATCTACCATTTTTGATTGGTGGAGTTATTATATTTGGATTGCAATACCTCAAAATAAATTTTTATAAAACACTGAATTACAGGCTTTTATTACTATCTTCGGTTTTAAATTTTACTGTAATTTTTAGTTCCGGATCAGAATCACCTACTTATATTATAGCGTTTTTAGGGGTTGCAATTTGGTTTGTAATACAAACAAAACCTCGATCAAAAATTCAGATATTTTTATTTATTTTGGCCATGATTTTAACGAGTTTTTCGCCATCAGATTTGATACCGCAATTTATAAAAGACCAATATATTAGGCCGTTTGCACTAAAAGCACTACCTTGTGTGCTGATTTGGGTGGCAATTGTGGTTGAAATAGTATCAAAAAAGTTGCCAAAAACTATATAATTTTTGAAAAATGAATGATCCAAAAAAAATTGCAATCATTATACCGTGCTTTAATGAAGCTCAAAATATACCGAAAATAATTACAGAAATCGAAAACGTTTTTTTGAGTTTGCCTTATATTTTTGAAATTATTTTCGTAGATGATGGCAGTACAGATAACTCGATTTTAGTATTAAAAGAAGCTGTTAGGCAATATAAATTTGTAAAATTTATTGAATTTTCTCGCAATTTTGGCAAGGATCAAGCCCTAAAGGCAGGGATAGATTTTGCCGCGGCTGATGCAATCGTTACTATCGATGCTGATTTGCAGCACCCTCCTATTTTGATTGCCGAAATGATTTCAAAATGGGAAAATGGATATGAAGTGATTTATGCTTTTCGCAAAGAAAACAACCCAGATGCGAGTTTGAAAAACAAAATTGGGTCTAAGGTTTTTTATAAAATTGTAAATTATCTTTCAGATATAAATTTAGAAAATGGCATCGCAGATTTTAGATTAATCGACAAAAAAGTAATCAGCTCGTTAAAAAACATCAACGAATACGAACTTTTTTTGAGAGGAATGGTCAAGTGGATTGGGTTCAAACAAATAGGAATTCCTTACAAACCTGAACAAAGATTTGCAGGCGAAAGCAATTACTCTGTCAAGGCATTAGTGAAATTAGCATTGCATGGCATCACTTCGTTTTCAACAAAACCCTTATTTTTGTCAATATTTATTGGGCTTACAAGCTCGGCAATTGCTTTTTTGTTTTATTTAATTTATGTTTTTGACAGTATTTATTGCGGTTATGCCATTTCGGGTTGGGCATCAGTGATTTTTACAATTGTAATTTTTGGCTCTCTAAATTTGGTTATGCTTGGCATCATCGGTATTTATGTGGGCAAGATATTTATCCAATCAAAAAACAGACCCAATTATATCATTCGCGAAACCAATATTGACAAAAAATGATTTTATTAAGCTTTGATATCGAAGAATTTGATATGCCGTTTGAATATCAAAAAAACATTTCGTTTGACGATCAAATTGGTATTTCAATAGCTGGAACTACTATAATACTTGATATTTTGCAAAAAAATAACGTCAAGGCGACATTTTTTAGCACGGTGGTTTTTGCAGAAAATGCACCAAAAATCATTGACAGAATTATTGCCGAAGGACATGAGTTGGCATCGCATAGTTATTTTCATAGCCAATTTGAAGTGGCACATCTCAAGTCTTCCAAATTGCGATTAGAAGCGCTTTCTAAATCCAAAATCAACGGTTTTAGAATGCCAAGAATGCAACCGGTGGACGAAAACGACATTTTTGATGCGGGCTATCAATATAATTCTTCGCTTAATCCAACGTATTTGCCAGGTCGTTATAATCATTTTTCAAAGCCACGACGTTTTTTTTATGATCAAAAAGTGTTACAAATTCCAGCATCTGTAAGCCCAATTATTAGGTTTCCTTTGTTTTGGTTGTCATTTCATAATTTGCCATTATTTTTATACAAATGGCTTTGTATCAAAACATTAAATACTGATAAGTATCTAAATTTGTATTTTCATCCTTGGGAATTTATCGATTTGAACAATCAAACAAGATTTGGATTTCCGGCTTATGTTTCTAAAAATTCTGGCCAAAAAATGGCCGTAAGAATGGATAATTTTATACAATTTATGAAAAACAAAAAGTATGAATTTGCCACATTTCAAATCTTTATTGAAACCATGGTTTTAAAAAAATAAAATGATCGAATCAACAAAAATATCAGCTTTAGCCATCGTTTTAAACGAAGAAGACAATATTCGAGAATATCTGAAAAATATGTCGTTTGCAGACGAAATAATCGTTGTTGATTCTTATAGCACAGATAATACCTTGTCGATTATCGCAGCAGAATTTGAGCATGTAAAAGTGTTTCAACGTGTTTTTGACGATTTTTCACAACAAAAAAATTATGCAATTGGTTTGGCATCAAATGATTGGATAGTTTTTTTTGATGCCGATGAGCGAATTACCGAAAAAGGAATACAAGAAATTAAACGGACAGTTCAAACGCAACCAAAAAACAATGCTTTTTGGGTACGTAGGATTTTTTATTTTGAAAACAAACCACTTCATTATGGCGGTAAAAACCAAGACAAAGCCGTTCGATTGTTTAGAAAATCAAAATGCCAATATTCTGATAAATTGGTTCATGAACAGCTTGTTGTAGATGGTAAAACTGGAGTTTTGGACGAAATTATTCACCATTATTCTTACAAAAATAAAGCAGATTTTTTGGCCAAAAGATTGCAGTATTCCCGATTGAAAGCGCAGGAACTTTTTGCATTGAACGAAAAGCCAAATCCCTTACACTTTTATCTCAAACCAGCATTTCGGTTTTTTAAACATTATATTC
Organism: Bacteroidota bacterium; assembly: GCA_031384845.1. Classification (GTDB taxonomy): domain Bacteria; phylum Bacteroidota; class Bacteroidia; order Flavobacteriales; family Flavobacteriaceae; genus Flavobacterium. The sequence goes on along the minus strand of JANNBA010000022.1, from coordinate 2,140 downwards.
TTGAATTTGGTATTTTGAACGGTCAAAATGGCATTACATTAGCCAAAATCATGGCGCATCACGTTCGGATGCGTTATGTTTTTTTGAACGAAATGTATCAAAATGCAAACGAAAAATTTTTCAAAAACAAGAATGTCAATTCATTTACGATTGGATATGAAGCAAAAAGAATTTTTCATAACGGGACAGGTTTGGGCAATTATAGTCGAGATTTGATTAGAATTTTGAGTCATTTTTATCCTGAAAATAACTATTTACTTTATAATCCAAAACCACAAAAAAAACAATATTTCAAAGCCAACTTGGTCAATGTTTTTGAAAAATTGCCAAATCTTTGGCTTAATAAAAAAATGTATAATCTGTGGCGACAATTTTCTATTATTAGAGATTTGAAAAAAGACAATATTTCATTATTTCATGGGCTTTCGGGCGAATTACCAACGGGTTTAAAACGTGCCAATATCAAAAGTGTGGTTACTATTCACGATTTGATTTTTATGCGATATCCCAAATTTTATTCTTTTTTTGATCGCAAAATTCACTATTTTAAGTTCAAAAAGGCAGCGCATGATGCTGATGTTGTAATTGCGATTAGTGAGCAAACCAAACAAGATATTGTATCATTTTTAAAAATCGAACCCACAAAAATCAAAGTAGTTTATCAAGGATGTCAATCGGTTTTTAAAACACTTTATACAGAGGAACAAAAATTAGAGGTGGCACAAAAATATCATTTGCCTTCCAATTTTGTATTGAATATAGGAACAATCGAAGCACGAAAAAATGTTTTATCGGTTGTAAAAGCCATTCAAAATATTGAAACAACTTTGATTATTATTGGGGGTACGACTGCTTATTTTAAAGAAATAAAAAAGTACATTCGAGAGCATCAAATGACACACAAAGTGATATTTTTGAGAGGATTAGAAAGCAAAGAATTAGCAATTATCTGTCAATTGGCATCGGTTTTTGTATATCCATCTTTATTTGAAGGTTTTGGAATTCCGATCATTGAAGCCTTATTTTCAAAAACAGCTGTAATCACTTCAAAAGGTGGTGTTTTTCCAGAAGCAGGTGGTCCGGATAGTATATATGTGGATCCTTTAAATATTGAAGAAATGACCGAAAAAATTGATTTATTACTTAAAAATGATGCTTTAAGAAATGACATTGCCGAAAAAGGTTTTAAATTTGTTCAAAAATTTAATGACACCATTATTTCAAAAGAAATTATGGATATTTATCAAACGTTAGCCTTATGAAAATAGCAGGATTTACTTTTATTCGCAATGCAGTCCAAAATGATTATACGATTGTGGAGGCAATTCGCTCAATTTTGCCAATTTGTGACGAATTTATTGTGGCACATGGCAACTCGACAGACAGCACATTGGCTTTGATTGAAAGCATTAACTCGCCTAAAATCAAGATCATACAAACCATTTGGGACGATACTTTGCGTGAGGGAGGCAAGACATTTGCGCTAGAAACAGATAAGGCTTTTGCGGCGATTAGCCCCGATATGGATTGGGCATTTTATATACAAGGAGATGAATGTGTACACGAAAAATATTTGGAAACCATCAAAAATGAAATGAAATTGTGTCTCGAGAATCCAAAAATTGAAGGGTTATTGTTCAAATACAAACATTTTTATGGCTCCTATGATTTTGTGGCACATTCAAGACGCTGGTATCACCGGGAAATTCGAGTGGTGAAAAACCTGCCCGGAGTGCGCTCCTACAAGGATGCTCAGGGATTTCGAATAGACAATCGCAAGATAAATGTCAAACAAATTGAGGCTTATATCTATCATTATGGTTGGGTAAAACCGCCGAGTGGGTTGAATAATAAAATGCGAAATTTCAATCAGTTTTATACACAAGATGATTTATGGATCGAAAAAACATATCCTGTTTCAAATGAATTTGAGTATGGAAATGCTGACAAGTTGGTTCGTTTTGAAGAAACACATCCGCAAGTGATGCAGGAACGTGTTTTAAATAGCAATTGGAAATTCAGTTTTGACCCTACAAAAACCAATAAAAAATTGCCTTTTAGACGTAAACTTTTAGCAAAGATTGAAGAGCTTACGGGTGTTCGATTGTTTGCTTACAAAAACTATAAAAAAATTGGATAA
>JANNBA010000005.1:0-3373 GCA_031384845.1 Bacteroidota bacterium | reverse complement strand
TGATATTTCGGCTTTTGTGGCTGCCGCAATAGCACTTTATCAGGATGAAAGCCTTTGGAAATTGGCTCAAAAAAATGGAATCATGATTCTTGAAAATCGTTTTTTGACTTCAAAATTTGAAACTGCTTTTTTTGAAAAAATAGATTTTGTGACACAAAATTTGCCCAAACACCGAGATGATAATTTTGTAGGCGCAATGCTACAACATCATACAATGCAGTCAACCAAGTACTTGTCAAAATGGATTGCTCAAAAAAACAAATAAAATATGCTGTAAGACAAATTAACCAATATAATAATGTAAAGTTTTCTTAACCAAAATTTCAATTTACTACTGTATAAAACCTGGCATTCATTTTGCAAACTTATTTGTATTTATTTTCAAATTTATATCAAAAAAATCCACAAATATTTATAAATAAACGTTTTGTGAAAAATTTTTGTGGTACCGCCAGCAACATTAATTCTAAATCAACTTAATTCTTAATTTTCTTATAGCGAAAACTGATTCAAATATTCAACAGCTTTCAAATCTAGTTTCGATGATTGAGAATTTGACAAGCAAAGAATAAAGCAATCTAAATCGAATATTGTCAATGCTGTTGAAGTTAATGAGTTTGAAAACTGTATTAAAAAAGATTATAGTTGTCAGGATAGTTATACAATTTAATGACTACTCTCGTTTATATTTTAATTTACACTATTATTATCAGTCTATAAGTTGATTAAAATTATTTTTTATCAATCTATAAGTTGTTTTTTTTTTTTGTTTTTTGATTTTTTAAGTTTAGAACCGATGATAGATAAAAAAAGAATATTATTGATAGAACAGTTAGACGCAAAACTTTTCTGTTTTAATGAAGCCGACTGCGCTGTTTTGCCGTCTTCGGGTTGGATAAAATCTATTAGAACAGTTTTAAAAATGTCGCTACTTCAATTAGGCAACAAATTGAAGGTGAGTCCGCAAAGTATTGCAGCAATGGAAAAAAGAGAAGCAAACGGTACAATTACGATAAACACTTTAAGAGATTTGGCTCGTGGTCTGGAGATGAAATTAGTATATGGTTTTGTGCCAAATAAAGGCTCTATTGATGCAATGATAACCGCAAGAGCCGAAGAAATTGCAATAGAAATTATAGGACGAACCAATGTTACCATGACTTTGGAAGACCAACAAAACACGAAAGAACGAATTGCAAAAGCCATTGCTCAAAAAACCGATGAAATTAAATCCGAAATACCAAAATATTTATGGGATTAGAAATAACGTATATAACTGGGCAAACATATTTGAGTGAAGAAGAACTCGAAGGATTAAAAATTCCGTCTGTAACAACTCGTGGCGAACTAGATGAGTTTGAGCAACTCAATATAGAAAAAGCAATAGAGGGGACTTTGCGTTTAAAAGTAAAGCCCGAACAATTGTTCACAGAAAAATTTATACTCGATTTGCACAAAAAAATGTACAGCGATGTTTGGAAATGGGCAGGAAAGATTAGAAAATCAGAAAAAACAATTGGAATAAAAAGTTATAAAATTGCCATTGAGTTGAAACAATTACTTGACGATGGTTTGTATTGGTGCAACAATAAAACCTATACTAACGACGAAATTGCGATTAGATTTAAACATCGTTTAGTAAGTATTCATTGCTTCCCGAATGGCAACGGCAGACATTCCAGGTTAATGGCAGATTTAATTTTAGAAAAACTATACCAAACCAAATATTTTACTTGGAGCGGTGGCAACCTAGTAAAAGCAAACGAAATAAGAGAAAAATACATAAAAGCATTGCAACAAGCAGACAATCAAAATTATGAACCGTTAATTGCGTTTGCGAAATCGTGAATAAAAAACATGAGCAATTCATAAAATAAAAAACGAAAAAGATTCAAATGGTTGTTCAATAATGTTAAGAGTAACGGCAATAATAGTAGTTTTCTGTTTTGCTGTAAAAGCAATAGAAACATTAATCTCGTTGGTTAATGCAATAAGAGCGCTACTCGCATTTGTAATAGTGGTTTTATGGTTTTTAATTAAGAAAAAGAAGTTCTGTAAAATTTTGACAAATGGAAAATGAAGATTTTGTCAAATTAAGCCGTATGCAAAAACACATTTGCAGGTATCGAAAAATAATTTTTCAGTTTTTGTGCCGTTTTCAAAGTAATTTCTCTTCTGCCAGATAAAACTGCCGAAACATGCCCTTTAGTGCCAATCAAATGTTCTAAATCTTTGTTTCTCAAGCCCAATTCTTGCATTTTTATTTTAATAACCTCAAGGGCGTTTAATTCGGGCATTGTATAATGGCGGTTGTCGTAATCTTTAACCAGAACCAGCAACAATTCCATTTCGTCGCCTTCGGGAGTGTTGGGCAAGGCATTAAATATTTCCATCAACCGCAAAGATGCGTTGTTGTAATCGGTTTCGGTGTTTAATACTTTCCAGTTCATAACTATTTTTTTATAAAATTTAAAATGTCTTTGTCAAACGGCACGGTTTCGCAATCTATCTTATCGTATTCGTTGTGAGTGCCAAACCAAATCAAATAACAAGTACCTTGGAGAAAATTTAAAGCAACAATCAATCTAAAATCGTTTCCTTTAATATTAAAAACAACCCTGTTGTTGCTCAAAATACTGGCGTTTCTATATACTTGTCTCAATTCATTAAAATTGCTAAATTCCATTTCCGAAAAATCGTTGTGCCAAATTGTTAATTGATTTTTTGCAAGTGGATATTTGTCAATATAATAATGTAAAGTTTTCTTGACTAAAATTTTCATTTGACAAAAATATAAAACTTGTATTCATTTTGCAAACTTTTTTTGAAGTAATTTTAAATTAAACAAAAAATTTGTTTCTTTTTAAAAGCAGTTGTGTATAGGCATACATCTTATTCCCTACAAAATCACTCAAAAAGTAAATAGCAAAAGCATAAATCTTTTAGAAATTTAATGCTGTATAAATTATATGGTTTTAAAAATAGTGCTTTTTAGTGTTGTTTAATAGGCAAATCTCCGTCTATTATACAATATAATCAGTCCCAGTAAACAATCAAAGTTTTGCCCCCAGTACCTCCACTTAAGATTTTTCAAAAAAATGTATTTTGAGTTTCAGTAAAGTTAATTTAGGTTAAAGTATATAAAATCAATTTTAAAAACACCCTGTCAAGCACCCTAATTAAACAAAAAATCTCTAAATCATTGTTTATAAATGAATTAGAGATTGTATTTGTGGTACCTCCAGGGATCGAACCAGGGACACATGGATTTTCAGTCCATTGCTCTACCATCTGAGCTAAGGTACCTTGCGGTTAGCGGGTGCAAACATACAATTGTTTTTTTGTTTTATCAAAATAATTTTAAAAAAAATTG
>JANNBA010000203.1:0-1764 GCA_031384845.1 Bacteroidota bacterium | reverse complement strand
GGCGAATGCCCCTATTTGTTTATCTAAAATTTTTAAATTTTTGTCCAAAAACAATGTTATTGGTAAGGAATTTGATTTTTCAAAATCTTTCGAGGAATAGATAGAATAATTTAATGTTTTTTTTAATTTTATTTTTGACGTTATCTTCTTATCGTCAAATAAATTGATTGAATAAAATTTTAGATTTGGAACTTTGGACAGCGAATTGAAATATTCCAATTCTTCGATGCAAGGCTTACAATAAGAAGCCCAAAAGTTAAAAACATAAATTGTTTTCTCAATATTGTTTGATATTGTTGTTTTTTCACTATTCTCAATGTTAATAACTGTTATTTCTTTTTTCTCGGTATAATTACTTTTTGTTAAATTATATATTAAAAAAGTTATAATTGTAAAAAATATAATTCCTAATGATATTAAAATTTTTTTCATTTTAAATTTTCTTTTTGAAAACAAGTGGTATTTATTAGAATACCACCTGTTTATTTTTTATTTTGTTAAAGGTAAAGAAACACTACTGCCATTTATGGAATATAGTCCAGCTTTTACTGTATAAGTTGTTGTTCCTTCTACAAAAGAAGCATCTTTTTCGACAGTAAAAGTGCCTTCTAATGGCTGAGACAATGTAATCAATAATTGCTCCTTTTCAACACTTCCTTCTGAATCTAAATTTTCCATATCTCCTGTTGGCATATTTGATCTTTCAAAATGGACACACAACCATTTACCATATAGGCAAATGTAAAATTTTAGTTTGTCATCATCACCATTTTTTTTAACAATTGATGTTGATGGCTTTTCAAAAATGGCTAAATTAGCAAAAGATGAAGTTGTTAAGAATACCGTGGCGATTAAGCCAAATAATAATTTTTTCATAATAATAAAAGTTTTTAAATTTAATAAATTAATTGTTTTTACAAAAGTTTTTCGCGATTTTTTTTGTTATGACAAATTTTAGCACAAAAAAAATTTAAAACAATAACTTTATCAAAAAAAATATTACTTTTGCATACTATCTCAAACGGTTTGGTTATGGAAATTGTACTTAATAAGATTATTGAATTTCGCAGAAAGAAAGGTTTTTCACACGAATATATGGCTTATGCGCTCAATATGAGCCAGCCAGCCTACTCCAAAATCGAAAAAAACGAAACAAAACTCTCTGTCGATAGGCTTTTTGAAATCGCAAAAATATTGGAAGTAACGGTTTTGGAACTTTTAGATATTGATGCTCGCAATACCTACAACCAAGACCTAAAAGACAATGCCGTAGGGCATCAGGAGCTAAAAGACAATGCCGTTGCACATCAGCAAATAGAAAATCAATATCAAGATAACAAACAGCTTTTTGAAAAAATTGAACTTTTATATGAATCTCGTCTTCATGACAAAGAAGTTTTGTTGTCACACAAAACCAATCAAATAGCAGAATTGCATGATCGGCTTGCGGTTTTGAAAAAACGGTATGGTACAGGTTAATATATAGGTGACAATACTTATCATTGCGTAAATTTTAAAAGATAGAAACTACAAAATGCTAAATTGTTTAAAAAGCAATAAGGTTGTTGATATCAATTATCATCAAAATTATACTTCATCAAAAACGATTTTCAGCCTATATTTTTTGGAGTTTATTTTTTTGCCACTAATTGGATAGGGTAAAACTAAAATATTTTTGATTTTTTTTTGAAAATAGGATTCAAGCCAAGCTTTGTTTTCAAGCTCGTTTTCTGGGTTAAAAAGCAAGCCGATCATGCAATTCTG
>JANNBA010000138.1:0-41776 GCA_031384845.1 Bacteroidota bacterium | reverse complement strand
ATTGGCTACACCATCAAAATTGCTCAAACCACCCATCAAACCATGCAATATGATTATAGGAGTGCCTTCGCCTGCTTCATAAAACCGATATCTTCCTTCTTTCTTGATGTCGTTCTGCGTCATTTTATAATAATTCTATTTGTTACAAATATAGGATTATATTGACAGAAACCAACTTTGAAAACTAATATTTAGCGGTTTTTGACATTAAAACTCAAAAAGAAGGGTCGCCGTAAGCAGCGTAGTCTTGCTATTGATATTTGCAAAATCAGTAAATCCTTTGTTAAAAAAACGATTTTGAGCCGTATTTTGAGACAAAATGTAGGCAAAATCAAATTTTGTCGCTCCCCAACTGTAGCCAAAACCAGCCGAATAACTTTGTAACTTACCAATAGTATTTCCATTTTTGAAAGGACTTTGTTCTGTTCTATATCCCCCTCGACCACTCCACTGTTTGATTTTAAACTCGCCTCCAACTCTAATTTCTCCAGTGTTTGCAAACGTTGTTTCTATGTTTTTATTGGCACTTTCAAAATCATTTTTTGGATTAAATCGTGCCGAAGCATAATTTTTTAGAATATAATCAAAACTCAATAAGCCGCTTTTTCCAAAAATATAAGCCAAACTTGCCGTAGTTTTTGATGGCGTTTGTAATTTATAAAGCGGATAAATAATTTTGAGTTCTGGATCTGCAAAAAACGGGTTTCCGTTTGACAAATTACAGTCTGGGCAATCTACTTTCAAGGTTTGTTGCAACTCGTCATTCAGGGCATACCATGTTGGAGTTTGATAAGCGATTCCAGCTCTAAAATTGGGTGTTACTTTTGCAATAGCACCTACATTTAGCGAGATGCCTCCGCCATAAGTATGCAAATCATTATCAAAATTGATAGATTGAACACCTGTTATGGGTGTGTTTGCTGGAACAACACCATAATAATCTTCATAAAAGGAGGTTGATTTTGTATAATCTAAAAAATGAAAATTTAGATTCACCCCAAAATAATAATTTTTTTTATAATTCGCAGCAAGATTTAATGTAAACTGACTATTATACCCAGTTGATTTTGCTCGGTTTTGCTGAAAATAGTTTGCCGTTTTTGAAATATTTGATTCATATTGATTATTAGTATTCCCTACAATCGGATTGATCAAATATCCTTGATAACCCAAATAAGTTTGCTGCTCGGCATAACTCAAGTCTTCATACGGATATGAATTTATTCCTGGTAGGGAAACGCCATTGGCATAACTCAAAAAATAATTTGATATATTTTGACTCGGATTAATTCCAGTCGAAAAAAGGGCATTGTCAAAAATGGCTGTGGTTTGAAAATTGGTAGTTATTGCTATTTTGTTCCAATTACTTTTTTTAGAAGCATCGTTGAAAATCCAAACAGCACCCAATTGATTCAAATCAAAAGTATTGACTTTGGCGGTACTTTTTGATCCAAAATAATCTGATTTGTTAGAAATATTATAATTTGAAAGTGAAACCGCCATTTGATTGTTATTGAAGATAGCTGCTCCGGCTGGGTTCAAATGTACGGCAGACAAATCACCTCCTACAGCACCAAAAGCACCGCTCAATGCTGAAAAACGAGCAGTTCCAATGATGCTTTCGCGAGAAAAAAACATCGCATCTTGGGCTGTTTGACCATTGGATGTAGAAGAGAATGCCATAAAAAAGATAAAAAATATTTTTTTCATTTTTAAAAAGTATAAAAAAACACCTATATATAGTCAGTTTGAAATAAATAGGTGCTTTGTTTTAAAATAAATTAACCTCGTCTGCCGCTGCCACTTGATGATCTGCCGCTACCGCTATTTGAATTACCGTTATTGTAATTCCCACTATTTGAACTTGGTGTTCGTGGTGTGTAGGTTTCTGTGCGCGGTGGCGTATAATTTGTATTAGTCCTAACGGGTACTGTTGTTGTTTGAGCACGAACAGGTGTTTGTGAATAATTTCTTACCGGTGAAACGTTTGTGTTTCTGATCGAGCTATTGTTTGAAGTTGCTGTTCTTCGTATATAATTTGAATTTGACCTCCCTTGATTTTCTCTGCGACCTGCATTGTTGTTTCTATCTGCATAATTATAGCTCATTTCTCGTCTCCCGTATCGATAATCGGTGTCTCTATGACCATGACTATATCCATAATTACCATATAGATTACCATAATAATTTTGATTGCCGCAGCCATAGTTATAGCCATACCAATTGTTATAGCCCCAAAAGTTGTATCCATAAGATGGCCCATACCAACTCCAGCCATAATATGGAGCATACCAACTATTATAGCCCCAGCTATAATATGGATTATTCCAATTATAATAACTCCAACCCGAATTATAACCCCAGTTGTTGCCATACACATTTACAGTTACTTGTTCTGGATTCGAATCCCAATTGCTGTTGTTGTAGTTTTGCTGTTGGTTGTTTTGTTGATTATTGGCCGTACTTGTGCTATTATCATCACCCGTATTAATGGTCTGCGGGTTTTGATCATCAACTTTGAGCGACCCAAAATAGTCTTTATAAGTATTGTTTTCCGGAGTAGCAGCTGTGGTTTCTGCAGTTTTATTTGCAGCATTTCCATAGACGCCATCTCGGTCATAGTAAGAACTATTTTGATAAGATCCACAAGAAGTTACCAAAAAAAGCACCATTCCAGTCATCAAAAAAACAGGAGTAGCTTTTGCGAAAAAATAATTAGTTTTCATATCTATAATAAATTAATTGTTAGACAATACAAAAATAGTTAGTTTTGCCAAACTATTTAGTTAAATTTAGTTAAACAATTTTTGTGCCAAAGAAATAAATATGAGTAAGAACTTAACTACACGAGCAGAAGATTATTCCAAATGGTATAATGAACTGGTTGTCAAGGCCGATTTGGCCGAAAATTCGGGCGTTAGAGGCTGTATGGTGATCAAACCGTATGGCTATGCAATTTGGGAAAAAATGCAAGCCCAACTCGACAAAATGTTCAAAGAAACGGGGCATCAAAACGCCTATTTTCCGCTTTTTGTTCCTAAAAGTATGTTTGAAGCCGAAGAAAAAAATGCAGAAGGATTTGCTAAAGAATGCGCTATCGTAACCCATTACCGCCTAAAAAACGATCCAGACAAACCTGGAAAACTAATGGTTGACCCTAACGCAAAACTCGAAGAAGAATTAATTGTACGACCAACGAGTGAGGCCATAATTTGGTCAACCTACAAAGGTTGGGTACAATCCTATCGCGATTTGCCTTTGCTTATCAATCAATGGGCTAATGTGGTGCGCTGGGAAATGCGAACCAGATTGTTTTTGAGAACTGCCGAATTTTTGTGGCAAGAAGGACATACTGCCCACGCCACAAAAGCCGAAGCCGTTGAAGAATCCGAAAAAATGATGCACGTTTATGCCGAATTTGTAGAAACCTTTATGGCTATACCTGTCATAAAAGGATTGAAAACCGAAACAGAACGATTTGCAGGTGCCGAAGAAACCTATTGTATCGAAGCTTTGATGCAAGACGGAAAAGCCTTGCAAGCAGGCACGTCTCACTTTTTGGGTCAAAATTTTGCCAAAGCCTTTGATGTAAAATTTACCAATCAAGAAGGCAAATTAGAGCACGTTTGGGGCACTTCTTGGGGCGTTTCTACTCGCTTGATGGGTGCCTTGGTCATGACACATTCTGACGATAAAGGATTGGTTTTGCCACCAAACTTGGCACCAATTCAAGTGGTGATTGTACCGATTTTTAAAACCGAAGAAGAGTTTAACACCATCTCGGCCGTAGCAACAGATTTGGTAAAATCATTTCGATTGCTTGATATAATCGTAAAATATGACGACCGAACCAATCAAAAACCCGGTTTCAAATTTAATGAATATGAATTGAAAGGGGTGCCGATTCGAATTGCAATTGGACCAAAAGACATCGAAAACGGATCTTTTGAAGTGGCAAGACGAGATACTTTGAGTAAAGAATCAGTTTCAAAAGATGGAATTGATCAATATATCAAAAATTTGTTAATTCAAATTCAAAACGATTTATTTCAAAAAGCGGTCGATTATAAAACCAATCATACTACAGAAGTGTCTGATTTTGATGAATTTAAAAACATTTTAGAAACGAAAGGCGGTTTTATTTCGGCACATTGGGATGGCACTGCAGAAACCGAAGAAAAAATCAAGGATTTGACAAAAGCGACAATAAGATGTATCCCGCTTGACGCTAAAAATGAGGCTGGTAGCTGTATTTTTACTGGAAAACCGTCATCAAAGCGAGTGCTTTTTGCGAAAGCTTATTAAAAAAAAATAAAAAAAAATACGCTACCTATTGCACAAATAAAAAATAGTTGTATTTTTGCACTCGCATTACAGAATAATGGCCCGTTCGTCTATCGGTTAGGACGCCAGGTTTTCATCCTGGTAAGAGGGGTTCGACTCCCCTACGGGCTACAATAAATAAAACAACAAAAAAAATGGCAAATCATAAGTCAGCACTTAAAAGAATTAGAAGCAACGAAAAAAGAAGAGTGCTTAATAGATATCAGCATAAAACCACTCGTAACGCCATTAAAGCGTTAAGAATGAATACGGACAAAAGCGATGCCTCGGCAAAATTATCTACGGTTATTTCAATGATAGACAAATTGGCAAAGAAAAATGTTATACATGATAACAAGGCGTCAAACTTAAAGTCAAAATTGACAAAACACGTTGCGAAATTGTAACTTGTTTTAAATATAGTATAAAAAGCACTCTTTTGAGTGCTTTTTTGTTTTTATGAAATCCCGACTCTCGGTGGTTTTGAAATATTAAATCGATAAATTGACAAAAATTTATTGATAATGATTTTGTTTGTATGAAAACAGCGATTTCTCAAGATCTTTTGAAAAACAGCAATACGCTCAACTCAATCTTTAGAAATGATATTTTGCATAAGATAAAGTTTCAAATTTTTTGAAAAACAGATTTAATATTACTTTTTTTCAGGAATTAACACTTAACCATTATTTATGTCAATGGGCTTTTTAGGTAACGTCAATAAAATCACGTTTTAAATTTGTAAAATTGTGTAACCTTTATCTGAATAGACTCGATCTAATAAACAAAAAAACATCAAAATATCAATAAAACAGCTCGTTTTTTTTGTTTTAAAATTTTTAGTGTTTATTATGAAAATAAAGTGTACTTTTGCACCCACAAAAATTCACTCATGGAATCTATCAGAAACATTGCTATTATTGCCCACGTCGATCACGGAAAAACTACTTTGGTTGATAAAATTATGTACCATTGTCAACTTTTTCGCGAAAACGAGAATACGGGCGATTTAATTCTCGACAACAACGATTTGGAGCGCGAACGAGGTATCACAATCACTTCAAAAAACGTTTCGGTTGTTTATAAAGGTACAAAAATAAATATTATAGACACTCCTGGTCACGCCGATTTTGGCGGAGAAGTGGAGCGTGTTTTGAACATGGCTGATGGGGTTTGTTTGTTGGTTGATGCCTTTGAAGGGCCAATGCCGCAAACCCGATTTGTGCTACAAAAAGCAATTGATTTAGGGCTAAAGCCTTGTGTAGTAATCAATAAAGTTGACAAAGAAAATTGTACTCCGGAAGAGGTGCACGAAAAAGTGTTTGACTTGATGTTTGAATTGGGTGCAACTGAAGAGCAGCTTGATTTTCCGACGGTTTATGGCTCTGCCAAACACAACTGGATGGCAGACGATTTTAACCATCCTACCCAAAATATAGAACCCCTTTTGGATATGGTTTTGGCGCATGTGCCTGCCCCGAAAGTATCTGAAGGAACCCCACAAATGTTGATCACCTCATTAGATTTTTCTTCTTTTACAGGAAGAATTGCCATTGGACGTCTTGAGCGTGGCGTTTTGAACGAGGGTATGCCAATTTCGTTGGTAAAAAGAGATGGAAAAGTAATCAAATCTCGCATCAAAGAATTACACACATTTGAAGGTCTTGGTCGTAAGAAGGTGTCTCAAGTGATAGCGGGCGACATCTGCGCTATTATTGGAATAGAAGGGTTTGAAATTGGAGATACGGTTGCTGATTTTGAAAATCCTGAAGCATTGCAAACCATTGCTATCGACGAGCCTACGATGAGTATGTTATTTACCATAAACGATTCGCCATTTTTTGGTAAAGAAGGTAAATTTGTAACCTCACGACACATTAGAGATCGTTTGACCAAAGAATTAGAGAAAAACTTGGCCATGAAATTGGGCGAAACAGACTCTGCCGATAAATTTATGGTTTTTGGTCGTGGCGTATTGCACTTATCTGTATTGATAGAAACGATGCGAAGAGAAGGATATGAAATGCAAATCGGTCAGCCACAAGTAATTATAAAAGAAATTGACGGTAAAAAATGTGAGCCAATCGAAGAATTGACTATTGATTTGCCAGATAATCTTTCTGGTCGAGCGGTAGAGTTTGTTTCGATCCGAAAAGGCGAAATGTTGTCGATGGAAGCCAAAGGAGAACGGATGATTGTAAAATTCAATATACCGTCGCGCGGTATTATCGGATTGCGAAATCAATTACTGACAGCAACTGCTGGCGAAGCCATTATGGCACACCGATATATTGGATATGAGCCTTTTAAGGGCGAAATTCCTGGTAGAAACAACGGTTCGTTGATCTCTATGGAAAATGGAAAAGCAATTCCGTATTCTATTGATAAACTGCAAGATAGAGGAAAATTCTTTGTGAATCCAAACGACGAAATTTATGAAGGTCAAGTAATTGGCGAAAATTCTCGTAGTGATGATATGTGTGTTAATGTTACCAAAATGAAAAAACAATCCAATGTACGTTCGTCTGGAAATGATGAAAAAGCTAGGATTATTCCTCCGATTATTTTTTCGCTTGAAGAGGCATTGGAGTACATTCAAAAAGATGAGTATGTAGAAGTTACACCAAAATCTATCAGATTAAGAAAAATTTATTTGACAGAAACAGATAGAAAACGATTTAAAATTTAAGAATTTTATTTGTTTCCTAATGAAACTTCAAAAATGATTATAAAACCTTTCAGAAAAATTCTTGAAAGGTTTTTTTATTATATTTGCATTATAAAATAATGGTATTATGGTATTAGTATATGCGGATATCGAGTTAGTGAATGCAGAGGATTTGACACTTGCAAAAAACCATGTTATAGGCGAAGAAGAAGTTAAGCACATGACTGTAAATATGTTAGTGGATTCTGGAGCTTATAATATGTGCATTAATGAATCTATTTAAGAGCAGTTGGATTTGCCATTTGTTGAAAAGCGAAAAGGAATTTTGGCCAACGGAAAAATTGAGGAATATGATATGGTTGGTCCGGTTCAGGTTAAATTCAAGAACAGAAAAACAATATGTTATGCGCTTGTATTGCCTGGAAGTAACGAGGCTCTTTTGGGTGCTATTCCGAGGGAGGATATGGATGTTTTGATTCATCCATTGCGCCAAGAATTAATTGTTAATCCTGATCATCCCTATTATGCTCAGATGTCGTTGAAGGGTTTGCGAAGATAGTATTAGTTGGTTGATGTTTATTGTTTATAAATGAAAAAAAAAATTGCTTGGATTTTTGGAATTTGCTTTGTTTTTGTATTGCTTTTTAAGTTTTGTGAATTTAAAAAAAATGATTCAGCATCGCTCGAAAACGCTACAAATTTGATACAACAACAGCTTGTAAATGTTGGAAAACTGGTAGTAACAGAGGGACATTTTGCCGAAGTTTTGACCTATAAAGATCAAGATAAATATTTGATGGGTTTGGTTACTTTTGACAAAAAAGCACTTATTATTGTCAATGCTGATGTAACGGTTTCCTATGATTTACATCAAATAAAGTATGCTATCGATGCGAAAAAAAAGCTAATTAGAGTGCTTAATATTCCGAAGGAGGAAATCAAAATTTCGCCTGATATTCAGTTTTATGATGTGGAGCAAAGCAGTTTGAACCCTTTTTCTGGGGATGATTATAACAAAATCAATAAGATTGTGAAAGCCAACTTGGCGATCAAAATTGCGAAATCGACTTTGAAAAGCAATGCTCAAAACAGGCTCTTATCAGAATTGTCAAAAATGTTAATTTTGACTTCAACTATGGGTTGGAGGCTGGAGTATCGTGAAAACGAGATTAAAAAAGCAGTTGATTTTTTGAATTTTAAATAAAACAACAAAAGATATAACATGCTGTATAACAGGATGTTTAAGATTGCGAGGGTCAATTATAGAAAGGAAAATTATTGATTGTAGCCGAATTTTTTGAGCATATTGCTGTTGCTTCTCCAGTTTTTGTTGACTTTGACGTACAGTTCTATGTGGATTTGTTTCCCGAAAAATTTTTCTAAATCGGCTCGGGCTTCTATACCTACTCGTTTGAGGGCTTCGCCTTTGTGACCAATGATGATGCCTTTTTGGGTGTCGCGCTCAACCATGATGAGTGATCGGATTCTGATGATTTCAGTGTCTTCAAAAAATTCTTCGGTGACGATTTCGACCGAGTATGGGATTTCTTTTTTGTAATGCAGGAGTATTTTTTCGCGGATGGTTTCGTTGACAAAAAAGCGTTCGGGTTTGTCTGTGAGTTGGTCTTTTGGATAGTAGGGTGGTGATTGTGGCAGTAATGTGATGATGCGGCCAAAAACTTCAGTTACGTTGAAATTCTGGAGAGCAGAGATGGGAAATATTTCGGCATTTGGGACTTTGTTTGTCCAAAAGGCTACTTGCTCTTCAAGTTGGTCTTGGTTTGAGGTGTCTATTTTGTTGAGGAGTAGGAGTACGGGTATTTTGGCGTGAATTATTTTGTTAAAAAAAGCTTCGTCTTTGAGGTTTTGCTCACCAATTTCGACCATATATATTAGTATGTCTGCGTCTTCGAAGGCAGATTTTACAAAGTTCATCATGGAGGCTTGCATTTCATAAGCCGGTTTGATGATTCCGGGGGTATCAGAAAGGATGAGTTGAAAGTCTTCGCCGTTTACAATGCCAAGGATTCGGTGTCTAGTTGTTTGTGCTTTTGAGGTGATGATCGATAGTCGCTCGCCTACAAAGGCGTTCATTAGGGTTGATTTTCCTACGTTTGGGTTTCCAATGATGTTTACGAATCCTGCTTTGTGTGACATTTTGTTGTTTTTTTAATACTGCAAATGTAGTCATATCAAGCGGATAGGAAAAATAAAAAAAAACATTTAATTGTATTGTTTTTTATGATTTTGGTTGTATCTTTGCAGTCAACATCGCGGGATAGAGCAGTAGGTAGCTCGTCGGGCTCATAACCCGAAGGTCACTGGTTCGAGTCCAGTTCCCGCTACTAAGTTATATTTAACCCCTTAAAATCAATTTTTTAAGGGGCTAAATTATTTTTAGTTGTCTGATTACTGTCAAATTAATTTTTTTATTGGCGGATTCATGTTATAAATGCAACTTTTTTATTAGTTGAATTTAAGAAATAAAAACTTATGAGCCGTTATTTATTAGATACAAATATTTTGGGTTATAGGCTGTGCGTGAAACCGATAGCATTTCCAACGAAACGGATTTAATAATAGACGATTACAACAACCAACTATTTACAAGTTCCATTTCTATTATGGAATTGGTTCAGTTGTATAATATTTCAAAAATAAAATCAAAAAAATTTAAAACCAGCCATGATTTGATTACAGTGGTTGAAAACGAATATTTTATAAAAATTTCACCATTTACAAAAGAGCATTCTAAAACCCTTGCAAAACTTAAAATTGCATCCGCACCTAACGATCCTTTTGACCACGCTATAATTGCTACTACAATATAAGAAAAACTTAAATTGGTTTCGTCTGACAAAATTTTTTAGGATTATACAGCCCAAAAGCTACTGTTTTGCTTCAATAAAAGATAAAGGTTAAAAAAAAAACCAATTAATATTTTGTTGTGATTATAATCTAATTTCAAATATATTTTTTATAATTTTGAAATTTAAAATTTAATACAACAAATTAGTAAATGATAGAGCCAAAAATTGATTTTGTTAAAACCACCGAACAGAGTTCAAATCATACAAATTTGGAACAAATGTCTGTAATTGATTTGCTAACAAACATTAACCTTGAAGACCAATCTGTGGCTTATGCTGTACAAAAAGCACTACCTGAAATCGAAAAATTGGTAACACAAATTGTATTAAATCTACAAAACGGTGGTCGTTTATTTTATATTGGTTCAGGTACATCGGGGAGACTGGGGGTTGTAGATGCGTCTGAATGTCCGCCTACTTTTGGCGTTGCATTTGATATGGTCATTGGAATAATTGCTGGCGGTGATGCTGCTATTCGAAAAGCCGTAGAAAATGCCGAAGACAGCACAACCCGAGCTTGGATTGATTTGCAAAATCACAATATCAACACGAACGATACTGTAATCGGAATTGCAGCATCGGGCACAACTCCATATGTAATTCATGGTTTGAAAAGTTGTATTCAAAACAACATTACCACAGGCAGCATTAGTTGCAATAAAAATAGTCCGCTTTCAGCTTACGCAAAATTTCCTATTGAAGTAATTGTAGGTCCCGAATTTGTAACTGGCAGTTCGAGAATGAAGGCGGGAACAGCGCAAAAAATGGTGCTAAATATGATTTCGACAGCCGCAATGATACAAATGGGAAAGGTAAAAGGAAACAAAATGGTAGATATGCAGCTGACTAACTGTAAGTTGATAGCACGAGGCGTCAGGATGATTATGGACGAAATTTTTGTTTCAGAAACCATTGCAACACAGTTATTGACAAAATATAAAAGCGTAAGAAAATCAATTTCAGCGTATGTAAACCTTCAAAATAGCTAAAATGCCAAACAAAATATTATTTTCAAGAGCCACAAAGTACTTATCTTGGTCTTTGCCTTTGCTTTTTTTGGGTCCGATTGTTATTTATAATGCTTTTTGCAACACACAAAATATTTGGCATTATTTAGTACTTATTATAGGTATAATTATCAGTATTTTCGCAGTATTTTTGATGTTTAAAGGTATCAAAACCATAGTAAATAGTTTAAATTAAATCTATGATCGATCTTATTCATATCAACAAAACCTTTGAGAAAGTAAATCAAATAAATACCCAAATCAACAATCGTGAATTTGAAGATTGTGTATTTAAAAACTGCGATTTCTCTAATTCAGATTTCTCAAACAATACCTTTATGGATTGTCAATTTTTTGATTGTAACCTGTCCATGTCAAAACTAAAAAACAGTAGTTTGAAAAGTGTAAGTTTCAAAAATTGTAAATTACTTGGCATTCCTTTTAATGAGTGTACAGATTTTCTGTTTCAAGTTGATTTTCAAGACTGTAGCATCGACTACGCTTCTTTTTCTAATAAAAAAATGACAAAAACAAAATTTTTAAATTGCTCTTTAAAAGAAGTTAATTTTGTAGCTGCCAACCTCACAAATGCCATTTTTGACAACTGTAATTTAGACAATGCCGTCTTTCATGAAACCAATTTGAGCCAAGCAAATTTTGTGACAAGTTTCAATTTCAAAATTGACCCCGAATTCAATCTAATGCTGAAAGCCAGATTTTCTAATCAAGGCATTATAGGATTGTTAGACAAACACAATATCATAATCGAATAAAATATTATTGAAAAAATGAAAAAAATATTTTTTTTATTTCTACTGCTATCATTATCCGCATGCTTTGAAAAAGAAAGAAATTGCAACATCTTCAAAACAGGGAAATTTCGATTTGATTTTGAAATAAATGGCATCAAGAAAAGCAGTTTTTTTGAACGAAGTGACAGTCTTGAAATTGCAACTTTTGACACCAAAAAAGACACTTCAACCATAAGATGGATAAACGATTGTGAATGCGTTTTGCAAAAAAAGCGTCCAAAAAACATGGAGGAAAAAAAAGCAATTTTGATCAAAATATTGTCAACCACAAAAAAAAGTATTACCTTTGAGTTTGGTTATATTGGAAGTTCAAACAAACAAATAGGAACAGCTTTAAAACTATAAATCATAAACATAAACTACAAATTAATGGAAGTATTTTTTGAACCAAGTGCATGGATCGCTTTGTTAACATTAACTTTTTTAGAAATCATTCTTGGTATTGACAACATCATTTTTATTTCGATAGCGACTGGAAAACTCCCGATAGCTGCCCGAAAACGGGCCACAAAAATAGGTATGTTTTTGGCAATGTTTATGAGAATCGCTCTTTTATTTGGAATAAGTATCTTGATCGCAATGAAAGAGCCTTGGTTGACATTCGATTTGAGCTGGTTTTCTGCACAAATCACGGGGCAAAGTTTGATTCTTTTGTTTGGTGGTTTATTTCTTTTGTACAAAAGCACCAACGAAATCAGAGAAAAGGTTGACGAAAAGGGTCAAGAAGAACATGAATTAAAAAAAGAAGCAACTAAATCATTTTCGAGTGTATTAATTCAGATCATTATGATTGACATCGTTTTTTCGTTTGATAGCATATTAACAGCGGTTGGAATGACAAACGGAGTTTCTGGTGCCATTTATATTATGATTGCTGCCGTGGTAATTTCTGTATTAGTAATGATGCAATTTGCTGTTCCTGTTGGTAATTTTGTCAACAAACACCCATCTATTCAAATTCTTGGCCTCACATTTTTGGTCTTAATTGGTTTTATGCTTATTACAGAAGCAGCCCATTTGTCTAACGCCTCATTTTTTGGAAATCACGTTGCAGTTGTTCCAAAAGGGTATCTATATTTTGCGATTGCTTTTTCGCTTTTGGTTGAAGTTTTAAATATGAAAATGTCTAAAAACAAAACCAAATAGTGCCCAATTAAAGTCTAATTTTATATTTTTTATGAAAAAAGAAGTAGCATTAATCCCGTTTTTATTGATTTCATGCTATGTTTTTTTTGGGTTTATTAATAAAAATCCAACTAAGACTTACAAAGTCATTTGTAATACAAGTTGCGATTCTACAATTGTTTATTTCAAAGAACAGATTTTGCCTATTGTGCAAAAAAATTGCGTATCGTGCCATAATCCACTAAACAAAAAAGACGATATATCTTTGGATAATTTTGAAAATATAAAAGCAACAATTGGAATTGAAAAAGCAATAGATTTTAACAAAAACGTGTTTACTAAAGTCATTTTACGGGACAAAATGCCGCCAAATCCACATACAAAATTGACTCAAAATCAAAAAAAACTTATTCTAAAATGGATCGAGCAAGGTATGCTAAATAATAGTTGTGAATCAACAATCGAAATTCAAAAACCAACCGAAATTACCTTTAAAAACGATATCAATCCGATGCTTCAAAATAATTGTGTCGGTTGTCATAATCAAAGCAATCCAGCTGCCGGAATAGATTTGACTGATTATTTTATGATCATTGAACTAACCCAAAACGGCAAAATTTTCAAAACCATTTCACACGCTGAAGGAGTTGTTGCCATGCCACTAAATGCTCAAAAATTGCTTGATTCAGAAATCGAAATGTTTGCTATTTGGGAAAAAACTGGAAAAAACTGACTTTAATTTTTTGGTCAAAAAAAAAGTCTTTTCAGTACGAAAAGACTTTTTGTCGGGGTGGCAGGATTCGAACCTGCGGCCTCCTGCTCCCAAAGCAGGCGCGATAACCGAGCTACGCTACACCCCGAAAACCGAGTGCAAATATAATATAATTTTTGGCTAAAGCAAGATTTTTTTTGAATTTGATTAAAAATTTAAAATTGGTGTTTTGAAAACCTTTTTTTAATTGTAAATTCGCAAAAAATTTCAAAATGAACACTACCATCGAAAAAATAAAATGTTTGATCATAGGATCTGGCCCAGCAGGATATACAGCAGCTATATATGCTGCACGTGCCAATATGAATCCCATTTTGTATCAAGGCAGTCAACCCGGCGGGCAACTTACAACAACCAACGAGGTCGAAAATTTTCCGGGATATGTTGACGGCGTGACAGGACCAGAAATGATGGTACAACTACAGCAACAAGCCGAGCGTTTTGGCACACAAGTAAGGGATGGATGGGCTACAAAAGTGGATTTTTCTGGCGATATTCATAAAGTTTGGATTAATGACACTATCGAATTGCATTGCGAAACCGTTATTATTTCGACTGGAGCAACCGCAAAATATTTGGGCATCCCGTCTGAACAGCATTACCTAAAAACAGGAGGCGGTGTTTCTGCTTGTGCTATTTGTGATGGCTTTTTTTATAGAAATCAAGAAGTTGTGATAGTTGGTGCCGGCGATTCGGCTTGTGAAGAAGCCCACTATTTGTCCAAAATGTGTAAAAAAGTTACGATGTTGGTGCGAAGCGAAAAATTTAGAGCCTCAAAAATAATGGAAGATCGTGTTCGCAAAACAGACAATATCACCATTTTGATGCATCATGATACGGTCGAAGTTTTGGGTGACAATCAAGTAGTTACTGCTGTAAGAGCCAAAAATAAATCTACAGATTCGGTTTTTGATATTCCAGCGACAGGTTTTTTTGTAGCCATTGGACATCAGCCTAATACAGCGATTTTTAAAGATTTTATCAGCTTAGACGAAACGGGCTATATCATCAATATTCCGGGCACATCAAAAACCAATATTGAGGGTGTTTTTGTAGCCGGTGATGCTGCAGATCATGTATATAGACAGGCTATTACTGCTGCAGGCACAGGTTGTATGGCGGCTTTGGATGCTGAGCGGTATCTTGCCTCGAAGTAAATTTTAGAAAAAACGCAAATTTTGTTTCCTTTTATTAAATTTTATTTCAAACGTTTTTTAGACAAAATAACCTCATCTTCAAATCGCTTGATTTCAATTTTTGGATCTCCGAATAATGCTATTGCCGCATCACCAGAAGCTTCAAGAATAAAAGTAGTTGCAGCAAAAACGCTCCCTTTTGTGTAGGCTTCTGCCAAAATAGCGGCGTTTTTTGCAGTTAAATTTTTTCCTTCAAACTCAGCGTTATTATCCAATCGAAGTTGAAAATCAATTATATCCCCTTCAAGCGCCGCTTCCGTTTTTTGGTACATATCCATTTTTAAAACGGGGGAGGAGATGAGTGCTTTTAATGCGGAATTTTTGCTCATTACAATCGTAGATTGGTCTGTTTTGAGGTTCAATTCTGCCTTGGATTTATCGGAACTTGAGAGTGAAAATATTTTTGAATCTACATTCAAAAACAGTTTTGAAGTGTCAAAACTATTACAAGTGATCGAGGATAGTTTGATGGTTTCTAAAGCTGTAATTTTGGCTTCATCTCTTGATGTAATTGCCTTAAAACCATCTGTATAAGTAACCCTAATGTTGAATTTTTTGTAACTTGAAATTTTATTTGACAACGATAAAGTCAGGACACTCCCGTTTGAAACAAGCGAGAGTGATCCTTGAAGATTGTCATCGGCTTCTAATTCTACGCCATTTTTGTCACCTTTTATAAGCGAAATTTCTAGATCGTCTAGAACCTCAATTGCATCAAAATCGGCAACAGTTTTTTGTTCAATTGTAACGGTTTTAGATCCTTTTATTTTTTCTTTTTTTTGACAAAAAGCCGTTGTTGTAACCATTATTAAGGCAATTATTAAAATATTTTTTTTCATTTTGTAAAATTTATGTCGCAAATATACAAATATTTTGAAACCATTTGTAATTAAAAAATGTAAACAAGTTCTTCATAAAATAAAATTTAGCTAATAAAAATAAAGATTATTTATTAGTTGTAATATTGCTTTTTAAAATTAATTTTGTCAAAAATCAAAAAAAAAAATGCAAGACCAAGAACCCAAATATTTTACCACCATAAACGGAATTAGTGCCGCATCTGGCCTATATTATTACCAAGAAAAACTCTTTTTGATTAGCGATAATTCAGGATTTTTGTACGAATTTGATATTAATTCAAACAAATTATCGAAGCATAAATTACTTGATAATGCAAGTGAAAATATGCCCAAAAAACTAAAACCCGATTTTGAATCTATTAGTTTCAAAAATGAAAAACTATTCGTTTTTGGCTCAGGATCTTCCAAAAATAGAAATTTCAGACATACATTTGATCTGCACTCAGCGCAAACAAAATCTAAAGATATCAAAAAATGGTACAAGAAATGTAAAAATATAGCCAATTTTGGCGAGGATGATTTGAATATCGAAGGAAGTTTTTTTGTAAACAACAAATGGTATTTGTGGCAACGTGGTAATGGCGAAAATGGTAGAAATGGCGTTTTTGTATATGATAAAAAAAGTAAAAATATTGATTATCAAACTATTGAATTGCCTAAAATAAATGGTTTTCAAACAACTTTTACAGATTGTATCTTGGTTGAGGGCAAAATATTTTTTTTGGCTGCCGCCGAAAATAGTAGTTCGACTGTTGATGATGGCTTGATTTATGGAAGTATGATTGGTTGTTTGGATTTGGATTCATTTGCTTTAATTTCTTTGATAAAAATTTCTGACACCCAAAAATTTGAGGGTTTGACTTTGTTTGAAAATACAGATTTGAGATATTCGTTTTTGATTTGTGAGGATAGTGATACTTTAACGCAAGAGTCAAAGATTTATAAATTGACGTTTGATAAGGATTAAAGTCTTTATTTTACAAAATTAGAATCAAATGCGGTGGTTGTTTTAGCCCCGATTGCAGCGAAAATCCTTTTGAGAAAAAAGCTATTTTTTTGCTGCTTTTGCAGAGCGACCAACGGAAGCTCCTGCAAAAGCTTGCAAAAAAAGCTTTTTGAACAAAAGATTGTTGCGTAAAGCGGGATTAGCTTCAAAAAAAGAAAAGTGGTGGTTTATTTTTGTGAATAATTTGAGTATTTTTGCAAAAAAAAATATGAATACACTCACAGCAACTAATTTTCAATTTCCGCTTCAAAAATCTGTTTATCACGGCAAAGTGCGTGATGTGTATAATATTAATGACCAATTGTTGGTGATGGTAGCTACAGATCGGCTGTCGGCTTTTGACGTGGTTTTGCCAAAAGGGATTCCGTATAAGGGTCAGATTTTGAATCAAATAGCGACAAAATTCATGGGTTTGACTCAGGATATTGTGCCAAATTGGTTGCTTGCAACGCCAGATCCCAATGTTGCAATCGGGCATTTGTGTAGCCCTTTTAAGGTAGAAATGGTGATTCGTGGGTACTTGTCTGGACACGCTGCGCGCGAATATGCATCAGGAAAACGGATTGTTTGTGGCGTAAAAATACCTGACGGATTGTGTGAGAATGACCGTTTTGAGTCGCCAATAATAACTCCAACCACCAAGGCAGACAACGGATCGCATGATGAGGATATTTCGAGAGAAGCGATTTTGGAAAAAGGGATTGTTAGCGAAACGGATTATTTGATTTTAGAAAAATATACCCTCGATTTATTTGCTCGTGGAACTGATATTGCTGCCTCGCGAGGATTGATATTGGTGGATACTAAATATGAGTTTGGCAAGACCAAAGATGGCATTATTGTTTTGATCGACGAAATTCATACGCCGGATTCTTCGCGTTATTTTTATGCTGATGGTTATTTGGCACGACAAAAGGCGGGCGAAGAGCAAAAACAATTGTCAAAAGAGTTTGTACGCCGTTGGTTGATAGCACAAGGTTTTCAAGGAAAAACGGGGCAAAATGTACCTGAAATGACAACTAATTATGTAAATTCTGTTTCGGAGCGTTACATCGAATTGTTTGAAAATATTTTGGGCGAGCCTTTCGAAAAGGCTTCCACAGAGGCTATTTTGAATCGGATTGAACAAAATGTTTTGACGTATTTGGGTCAAAATTAATTTGTTTTTTGAGTATATATACATAAATCCAAGTGATTGTAAAAGTTGGAATAATGTCTGTTTGGGGCAAAATTTCTTCCAAAAAATCGATTATTGCGGCAACTTTTCCTATTCTGCCCGGATACATTTTGGCTAATATAATAGCTGATATTGGAGCCCAAACAATATCGATAATCTCGGCTGCCATTGGGATTGTGTAAGAAATCATTCCGAGGGCATCAAAAAAAAGCCCCGCAACTAGTTGGAAATATTTGGTGGATTTTGGGTTTTGTATCATGTTTTTTGTTTTTGCTCAATTGCTTTCGATGTTATAATATATTGGTAAGCCGCAACCGAAATAGTAGTTTTTCGTTGTTTCGTTCTACTTCTATTTTGATAATATCTTCTTCGGCAATTTTCAACAAATTGTTAATTTGTTCCAGGGTGTATTTATAGCTTCGTATTCCGTTTATTGTAGTAATAATATCGCCTTTTTTGAGACCAATTTTGGCGGCTTCGGTTCCATTTCTGATGTTGATTATTTGATAAATTGGTTTGAGTTCAAATTTATACTTGAATTCCAAATTTTCATTTCCGAAATTAAATTTGATCGAAGGAGAGGCAGAAATCTGCAAATGATCTTCGTTTTTAATTAGTTGTAAACCAATGTGTTCAATAACAATTCCGCTTTTATTGTACCCAAACTGTTGTTTGAAATTGTTGTTTTTTTTTAAATACAGGATTTTGTTGTGGTAGTCAAAAATGAGTTTAAAACGGCGGCAAATTTCGCCACCAATAGCCCCACTTCGATTGTCTGAAAAATTCAATTCATTTACGGTTTTTAGATCAGGGAAGGCAGCAATTGGATTTTCTAAAACAAAATTTTGGATGCTGAATTTGTTGATTTTGGCGCGTTGTCCGTGAATTTCGCCACTTAGACCTCTCCCCAAAAAATCATCAAAATTTTTGTCGGGGATTTGTAGTTTGTTTGTTGTATTTCTAAAAATCCAAACCGCATCACTGTTTCCGGTATCGATCAGTAATTTTGCTGGAAATTGTTGGTCGATAATATTAATTTCGGCGTTCAAGTAGGGTTTTGCTTTTTCGATTATTATCGGAATTGGACTGTATTTTTTTAGATTTTTTCGGTTAAAAAAGTCTCGATTATGAATGGTAATTTTTTGTTTTTTATAATCGATTTCCACGAGGTTATTTTCAAAAAAGTGGTATCCAATTATGCCGTTTACGGCAATGCCAAGGCTTGACGAAAAATTAAAACTTTCGTCTAGAACAATCACTAATTCTTGATTTTTGGACTCTAAATTCTGAATCTGAAATACATTGTTTCTAGATTTTAGACCCTCAATAGCCTCCAAATTTCCTAAGCCCTTTATTTTAATCTTCTGAATGTCAAATAGTTGTAATTCTGTTTTGTCGTCTATACTAAATAATATATTTTCTTCGACGCCTGTATCCAACAAAAAGTGCATTGGAACATTGTTTAGTTTCATTTCAAAAACAATTAGATTGTTTATTAATTGAAAAGGAATTACTACTTTTTTTTGATTTTTTGGAATAATAAATCCATCTTGTGCAAAAATTGCGCAGGAAAAAAGCAACACAAAAGAAGATTTAAACAGCCATTTCATTTTGTGATTTGGTTTAAATTATTTTATCGAAAGAATATAAAATATATTTAGTTCAAATATACTATTAAATAAGGGAACGTCAATAATTTATGTTGCTATATTATGAAATTCGGTATTACTCCATCTTCATTCATTTTGATTCTAATCTGGAGAAATCTGTTTCAATTGTCTGAAAATATCAGATAATATGATCATTTTATTGGTAAATTTTGTGTAATAGCTGCACTTACTATTTCAATAATAATTTAATGGTTATAAATAATTTTTGATAAGTTGAGATGAATTTTGAAAAATTTAAAAACTAATGTATAAACCAATACAATGTATGTGTTTCTCAAAGCATTTAATAAAATAAAGATGACTAGTAACGGTATAAAATTACCTTTTTAAAGTGAAACTTCCTCGTTTTTCGACACCATTATCTAGTTTTAATACATACCAATAATCTGTTGCCGCAAGCTGTTTTTCAGATTTGGTGCCGTCCCATCGTGGATTTGAGCCATTGAGTTGGGTGACAAATGTTCCAAATCTGTCAAAAATATTTAAGCTAGCATTAGACAATAATGAAAGTCCTAAAACTTCAAAATAGTCGTTGACTCCATCATTATTTGGAGTAAAAAATAATGGGGTTATGATCAAAATAAAATCTTTTTTGGCAATGCCACATTGGTTCATTTCTTTGATATAGGCTGTTTTGAGGCCACCGATTACGTTTTCAAAAATATTTGATTGCTGATAATTCACGCCATCCAAAGAAAATTCATAATCTCCAATTTGAAAAGGATTGATAGTTACGGTGCTTTCGTTTGTTACAACAGTTTCAATTTTTGGTACTGTATGACCTATTATCGTAATTGTTTTTGTTGCAGTACATCCGGCCAAATTGGTGACGATTACACTATAAATACCAGGTTTTGAAACCTCAATTGTTTTGGCAATCTCGGTTGTGGACCATTTGTAGGTAGCATTTAAAATATCAGCATCCAAAGTTATTTTTGCACCATCGCACAAATCAAATTGTTGATCAATCAAAATTGGCGATGTCAAAATGCTAAGTTTTACAGCTGTTCTTGCAAAGCTAATGCAATTGGTATTTGGCGGATAACTTTCTGCATAATAAGTTCCTGCAGCAGTTGGGGTATAGGTGTTTGAATTTTTAAGCAATAAATTTCCACTCAAAGCTGCGTCAAACCAACTTACATCGGTGCCAGAATTTGGGGTGACTCCAAGTGCAGGAAAGGATTCATTATCACAAACAAATTTGTCGCCAAGTGAGGTGGGTGGTGGTGGTTTTGGGTAAACAATGATGCTAAAAATATCTGAGATAGTATAGCAATATGGGTTGGATAGATTTTGAATATCTTGTGCTACTTTGACGCGAAAATAATCTGTTGTTATCAAATTTGAAACATTAAGTGTAGCATTTGTTTGACCAATAATATCAATCCAAGAGGTATTGTCTATGCTTTCTTGCCATTGAAAAACGTGTGGCTGTGTGCCAGATACACTGATGCTTAATGGCATATTGATGGGTAAATTGCTGTCGCAAATATTGGCACTATTTCCTGTAATTCCGGAGGTACTAATAGTTGCAAAATCGCCGCAGGAACGAAACATAATATCGTCAATTGCCAAATCGTTGCCGCATCCGCCTACACCGTTGTTTTTCATTTTCAAAACAATATCAGTTTGACCGGGAAGCGTGGTAAAATTAAGCCCAAATTGTGTCCAGATTGCAGACGGAGTTCCGTTTATGGCGCCTGTATCTCCAGATTTGAGCAAGGTTGTTTCGGTAGCATCCCAAATTTCAAATTTGATATTGACAGGTATTCCCGTTCCCGCACAAATGTTTGATGTAGGGTTATATACATTCATCACCCATGCTGTAAATTCAAATGTGGTATTTACACAAAGACCGTTTACTTTGCGTTTATAAAACTCACCTGCCGTAAAGCTTGCATTGACTAATAATGCTTTTCCGTTTGTGCCATCTACTTGGTTGTTTGGTGTATGATCGTCTGAATTGTGCCAAGAGTTCCAAAAAAAAGTTTTGTGAAATAGGGTATAAAACCCATCATTTGGATCACTACCTATATAATTGTATGAAGTAATTCCGGGGGCTAGTGCGGGTCCAAAATTGGTGCCGCTACCAAAATTTTCAAAAAAAACTGGTTCCCCTTTACTCCCTGTACAAAAACCTAGTTGCCCATATATTAATGGCGAACAGACGAAAATAGTGAAAAGCAAGACTTTTTTCAATTTGATTTTTTTTGGTAAAAATAAAAAAAACTGCCTATAAAGAGGCAGTTTTAAGATTATATTAAGTCAATTTGTTTTCCAAATTTTCTTTAATGGCTTCAAGAAAATTTTCGGTAGTAAGATAATCGGATTCTGTGAGGCCAATTGGCTTGACAAGCATCGCCAAATCTTTGGTCATTTTGCCGCTTTCTACAGTATCGATACAAACTTGCTCTAAAGTGTTACAAAAATTGATTAACTCTTGATTATTATCTAATTTTCCGCGGTGCTCCAAACCTCGAGTCCAAGCAAATATTGAAGCAATTGGGTTTGTTGATGTCGCTTTTCCTTGTTGGTGCATACGATAGTGACGCGTTACGGTGCCGTGAGCCGCCTCTGCTTCAACGGTTTTTCCGTCGGGAGTTACCAATACTGAAGTCATCAATCCCAAAGATCCAAATCCTTGTGCTACAGTGTCAGACTGCACATCACCATCATAATTTTTGCAAGCCCAAACAAATCCGCCGCTCCATTTCATGGCAGAGGCTACCATATCATCGATTAATCTGTGCTCATAAATCATACCGTTTTTGTCAAATTCGGTTTTATATGTCGATTGAAAAACTTCTTCAAAAATATCTTTAAAACGACCGTCATAAGCCTTCAAAATGGTATTTTTTGTTGACAAATACAAAGGCCATTTTTTGGTTAGTGCCATTTGAAAAGACGAATGCGCAAAACCATAAATACTTTCATCAGTATTATACATCGCCATAGCAACACCATCTCCATCAAAATTGAATACTTCCCAAGTTTGTGTTTCGCCGGCATCAGGCACAAAAGTCATTGTAAGTTTCCCTTTTCCTTTGATCACGGTATCAGTTGCTTTATATTGATCGCCAAAAGCGTGACGACCAATCACAATTGGTTTTGTCCAGCCTTGCATATATCTAGGTACATTGCTCATGATAATAGGTTCGCGAAAAACGGTTCCACCCACAATATTACGAATAGTACCGTTTGGTGATTTCCACATTTTTGAAAGATTAAACTCTTTTACACGGTCTTCATCAGGCGTGATCGTAGCACATTTGATACCAACATTATACTTTTTGATAGCCTCTGCAGAGTCTATCGTGATTTGATCCTTGGTTGCTTCTCGACTTTCTATACCCAAATCATAATATTTTATATCCAAATCAAGATATGGCAAAATGAGTTTTTCTTTTATAAACGTCCAAATTATTCTTGTCATTTCATCGCCATCAAGCTCTACTACTGGATTGGCTACTTTAATTTTTGTCATGCTATTCTAAAGTTTGTTTAATTTAAAAAATGGTTAGCAAAGATAAACATTTTCAATTAGATAAAAAAAAGTTTTTAAGGGTTTTAAATAGCTGAAAATTGATTGCGGTTTTCATCAAAACAGTTTTTTATTTCAACTTAAATGCTTGCCGAGTAGCATTCCGTTGGTTTTATTGGATTTTTTTACTTTTGAAACCAACCTTCTTTATGTTTTTATGATTTAAAAAGCAATATATTACAGCATTCAAATCAAACTACCACTCATTTTTTTCAGGGTTTAGCCAAAACAAGACAGACAACAAATCAATTTTTCAAAATAGGAATCAAGTATTCGTCTCTCTTGGGCTGCTTTTGAAGAATAGAAACCTGTACTAAGAAAAACAAAAAATGATCAAAAAGCTTGTTTTTTCGCTAAATCATTGTCAAAAAAAGCTATAAAAACATAAGCTAATTTGCATTTTTTTTTGGATAATTGATAAAAGCAAACCCGATTTTAAATTATTTTAGAGTTACATTATTTTTGGGTCATAACGAAATATCTGAACAAATTATTACTTTAATGAGGTGTTTATTTGGTTTTAAATGCTCTCAAATCAACACTTTTGTTGTTTTAGTATTCGTAAATTTCAATTTATTGTCTAAAAAAAATACAAAAAATCAGTATATTTGCATCGCAGACCGCCTTATCGCTTCAATTAATTGAAGAGGAAAGTCCGGACACCACAGAGAAGCATAGCGGGTAACGCCCGTCGTTGTGAGCAATCATAAAAGGACAAGTGCAACAGAAAGAATGTACAGGTAATGCTGTAGTGAAAACAGGTAAACTCTATGCGGTGAAATTTCAAGTATATCAATATTTAAGGGCTTCTCGTCCGTTGTTGAAGGGTAGAAAGATAGACCACAATAGTAATATTGCGGCAAGATAAATGATGAGGCTCCGATTTTTCGGTGACAAAATCCGGCTTATAGGTCTGCATTTTTTTTTGAAAATGATTTATAAAATACAAAGTCTAAAAATGAAAACCCGTATTGGAATTTTAGGAATTGGAGGTGTTGGAGGATATTTTGGAGGGCTATTGGCCAAAAAATATCATAATGATGATTTAGTTGAAATTGTTTTTATAGCTCGGGGCGAAACCCAAAAAACGATAGCTAAAAATGGATTGACAATCATCTCAGACCAAAACGAAACCCAAGTTTTTCCATCAATTGTGAGTGATGATCCTGCCGAAATTGGTGTATTGGATTATTTAATTTGCGCCACAAAAACCTACCATATCGAATCAAGTTTGACCTCAATAAAAACTTGTATTTTTCCAAACACGATTATACTGCCCCTGTATAATGGGGTTGATGCAACGGATAGAATACAACAATTATTTCCGAGAAATAGGGTTTTACAGGCTTGTGTTTATATTGTTTCGATGATTAGTGCCCCAGGAAAAATAAACAAAGTAGGGCCTTTTGAATCGCTCTTTTTTGGTTCACAAAAATATGAAATTCAAGATCTTATTCCTTTACAGAAAATATTAGAAAATGCAAATATTCAAAGTCAATTGGTTCAAAATATTGAAGAAACGATATGGGAGAAATTTGTTTTTATTGCTACATTAGCTTCTGCAACTACTTATTTTAATCAAAATATTGGAGAAATCTTGTCCAAAAATATCGATTTTTTTACCCAACTTTTGAATGAAATTTTACATTTAGCAAAGGCAAAAAACATCAATCTGCCAGAGAATATTTTGGAACAAACCATACAAAAATTGAAAATCGCACCACAGGAAGCGACCTCTTCTATGCACCGAGATTTTTTGAATAATCAAAGCATTGAACTGCAATCACTGACACAATATGTTGTAAATCAAGGTCTTATTTATCAAATAAAAACGCCAAACTTTGATTTGGTTTTTGAGAAATTAAAAAATTATAAAAACGGATATTAAAATGAGAATAGACATCATCACCATTTTGCCAGAATTGCTCAAAAGTCCTTTTGAAGCATCGATTTTGAAAAGAGCCATCGACAAGGGCATTGTCGAGGTGCACTTTCACAACCTACGTGATTATACAACCAACAAACAAAAAAGTGTTGATGATTATCAATACGGTGGTGGCGCAGGGATGGTAATGAATATCCAGCCTATAGACGCTTGTATTAGCTTCTTAAAAAGCCAAAGGGACTATGACGAAATTATTTATATGACGCCAGATGGTGCCACTTTGAATCAAAAAATGGCAAACAGAATGTCGATGCTGCACAATATTATTATTTTATGTGGACATTATAAAGGTGTAGATCAAAGAGTTAGAGATTATTTTATAACCTGCGAAATATCTATTGGCGACTATGTCTTAAGTGGTGGCGAATTGGGCGCATTGGTTTTGTCTGACGCTTTGATTCGGCTGATTCCAGGGGTATTGAGCGACGAAACTTCTGCCCTGACGGATAGTTTTCAAGATAATTTGCTTTCAGGCCCAATATACACGCGTCCAGCTGATTACAACGGATGGAAAGTACCAGAAGTTTTGACAAATGGAAATTTTGCAAAAATAGACCAATGGCGTGAACAAATGTCTATCGAGCACACCAAAAATAGACGGCCTGACTTGTTGGAAAAAGAATAACTAAATTCGGCACTTTATTTGGTTTTCGTTTGAAATTTCATTGTGAATTTGCAAAAATGAATTCAAAACTCGAAATTAGGACTTTTTTTTATGTTCCAAAAAATCTTCATATTCTCGAATATAATCTTTTTCGTCATATACATCTTGTGCCAAAACCATACAAATCGAACCTTCCGAAAAATTGTCTAAATCGCGCCAAATACCAGTAACTATCTGAAAACCAATTGTCGGTTTGTCGAGTTTGATGATTTTTTTATTGCTCCCATCATCTATCAAAACATCAAAACTTCCTTTTATAGCAATCAAAATTTCATTCTGTGCAATATGTGCGTGACCACCTCGCTTGGCAGAAGTTGGAATATCATATAAATAATAAATGCGTTTGAACAAAAACGGAATTGTATTTTTTTCAATGTCAACACGATACAGACCATTTTTTTTCCGTGTTGGCAACTCGATAAATTGAACGTCTTCAATGGTAGTGGTCATCTTTTTTTTGGTAAAAATACTTATTTTTCTATCAAAACCATACATTTTAAACCTACAGAATCTAAATTTTTTCTAGCTTTAATATTATATCCTTCAAATTGATAAGCTTTGAAGTTTAGACTGCTTGGATGTGAAACAAGTAGTTTGTAATTTTTGGGTAATTGAAATGCTTTATAATATTGCAAATCATCAAACGGATAAAGACTACAAACGTTTACAAAAAGAATTTTTTTGTTAGTTTTTGGTGGTTTTTTATGTTTCATAATTACCAAATTTGGTACTTCAGACCAGCTTTTGGAATATTCAAAATAGTTTGTATAGCTGCAAAAATGATATTTGTTATAGATTTTCCAAGCCACATCTTTTGGGTAAACAACACGCTGATAGGGCACAAAAACCAAAACAAATTGAATAGAAACAACTATTAAAAACCCTGCAAAACAAAATTGTTTGTTCCTCTTGTTTGGTTTGTAGAAAAGGACTACTTTTTGTAAAACTACTATCAAAATTATAACCACAAATGGTATAAATTGCTTGACTAATCGGGCATAAAAAACTACTTTGTGCCCCCAAAACCCCAAGGCAGCATAAGCAAAGTACAACACAAATAACACGATAAATATACAATTAATGGGTGGTATTTTTTTTGTTTTTCTATATTCAAAAATGCCAATTCCAACAAAAAGTAATAATCCGATGAGTAATAAAAAACCCATAAACTGTTCAACCTCAATTAGATATTTTACAAAAAACGAAAAACATTCTTCAAAACTCCCTTGCGTAATAGTGGTAGAAAGTGCCATCGAACTTTTGACAAAAGATTGTCCAACCAAGCGAGATAAAATTTCAAAAAACAGCAAACAAATGCTACTGCCAAGGCTATAAAAAAATAAATTTTTTATTCTTTTTTGTACATTTTCATATTGCCAATCCCTCAAAAAATATACAATCGGAATTGAAAAAAACAATAATATGTACCCTGGATAACACAAATAACCAAAAAACGCCAAAAACCCTAAATACAAAAATTTGCAATTTGACGTTCTTTCCAATTTTGAATCCCTCATCATTTTATAAAAAACAAAATAAAGCAGCAGCAAACTCGCATCATAAGGATCGGCATGACGCAACGAAATATACGAAATCAATAAACTTGAAAACACCAAAACCGAAAGCAAACTGTATCTTCTACTACTTAAATACAAATTGGAAAACCGATAATGAATTATGAGCAAAAAAATATAAATCAAATAGTTGTAAACAAATAATGGCCAGGCATTATCACTCTCATAAATTTCTCGATCAAAAAAGTGCGCACTTGCAACCTGCGCTACCATTGGAATTAGTTTTAGCAACGCATCTCCTGGCCGGCCTTGTGTTTCAAAAACAGAAGCAACTGCGGTTGTAATGTTGCCTTGTGAAACATTTTTTAAAAGCACACCGGTTTCTCGATAACGATTTTCGTCTGGAAATGCCAAAAATCCACGACCAACTAATGAGATTTTCGCAACAGAAAATAACACAATCAAGATAACAATAAGGTTATTTGTCGAAAAAGTGATTGCTTTCATGCTATTAATTAGATCTCAAATTAAAATTTTCCCAAACATTTAGATATTCTTTTGCCTGCGTGATATGATGGTGTTTTTGTGTTACAAATTGCCTTGCATTTTCCGAAATTGTTAGAATAAGGTGCGGGTCTTCTATTAAAATAGACAGTTCATTTACCAAATAAGTTACATCCGGAAGCGCATTAATAGCAACTATCTTGTTCAATTTGTAATGCGCAATAAATTCCTTTTCGGCACCCGAAAAAACTACTTTTCCTTTAGCCATTGCTTCAAGCGCATTATAGCCTTGATCCCAACTATAGACTTGATCGAGGACGATATGAGCCTTATCTATATATTTTTGGTATTCGATATAAGGCAAACTATCTGTTATTATTATTTCTACTTTATTGGGATATTTTTGTTGAATAACTGAAAGTGCTTCTTCAAAATAGTAAGACCCTTTCTTTAGATAACTATGTTTATTTTTACCATGAAAAATCACTATTTTGTTTGAAATCATTGGTAAAACATATAGAATTTTGTCAACATTTATAGGATTTGCAACAAAATGAATCTTGGTTTTATAGCTTTCCATCGGAATTTTATAATCCAAATCTGAAACCAAAATCGCATCACAATTGTTTTTGATAAATTCGTATAATTTTCTGTATTGTGGCGTTACATACTTCAAGGAATAACTAAATTTTTTTTCGAGTTTGGGATTTTCTATCAAGGGGGTCAAAACAGAGTAGGGCACCTCATTTTTTAATAATTGCTCAATTATTGGTGTTTCATCACCACAAATCAGTAGAAAAAAACGTTTGTTTTGTGCCATTAATTTTTTATAAAATAGCATCGAAATCCACGGAAAAGTTTCAATTGCGTCAGAATTAATTATTTGCACAACATCATAATTTTTCATCTTTGGTAAAAAACATAAAAACCGAATGGCTCTTTCTAATTTTTGAAAATCAAATTTAAACAATTTGATTGCAACACGGTTTAAAAACAAAGCTGTTTTGTTATTTTTAATAATTTTTGATGCCACAAAAAAATCGACAGGAAATTGCTTAAAATCGTCGCCAGAGCCCGCTATCGTTACATCATGTCCCAATGAAATCAAGCCTTCCTTTAACGAATTGTGCAATCTACTAAACTCGCCAAGCAATAATATCCTCATTTTTGTTATATTTGTTTCAAAAATAATTAAAAAGTAGGTTTAAAAAATGCGTCCAACCAAAATTTGTTTGATAGGAAATAGTTTTTCTAACGGCGGCTCCGAGAAAATCCATGCGATTTTGTCTCATTTTTTCAACCAAAAGAATATTGAAATCAATAATATAATTTTTGAAAATAAAATAAAATTTTCCTATTCGGGTGCTGTTTTGCCACTAAAAAGCAGCCCAAATTGGTGGTTGTCTAAATTTTTTTTAATACCAAATTTGATTATATTAAATCGATTTTTTAAGAAAAATAAATTTGATTTCATTATCGATTTTCGTTCTCGTGGTCGATATTGGCAGGAATATTTGTATCTTAAAACGTTTCGACAAACGCCATATATCATTACAGTTCACAGTTTTAATACCAACTGGTATTTTCCTAAAAATAATTTTTTGGCTTCCAAAATTTATAAATCTGCATTTGGGATTGTAAGTGTTTCCAAAAAAATAACCCAAAAAATAGAAAATATTTTTGGTTATAAAAACGTGTTTACAATTTATAATCCTTTGGAAATTAGCACAATTGAAAACGCGATCATAACAGATCAAATATATGATTTTGAATACGTTATAAGTGGCGGCCGGATGGTTTTGGACAATAATAAGCAATTTGACAAATTGATTCAAACTTATGCCAAATCGATATTACCACAACGAAATATAAAACTAATTTTGCTTGGTGATGGAGCTCAAAAACCTTTTTTGGAAGCGATTGCACTTCAATTGAAAATTGCCAATATGGTAGTTTTTGTAGGATTTAAAACCAACCCATACCCGTATCTGAGCCAGGCAAAATGCACTCTGTTGTGCAGCAAATTTGAAGGTTTGCCCAATATTATTGCCGAATCTTTGGCCTGCGGCACTCCAGTTATCTCTTTTGATTGTTTTTCTGGACCAAGCGAACTTATTGAAAATCATATTAATGGCTGGCTTGTAAATAATCAGAATTTTGACGATTTTCTATTCGCCATAAACCAAATGGCTACAAACAACGAACTTTATGCAACCTGCAAATCAAATTCAAAATCAAGTGTTGCTCACTTCGACTTGCCAATAATTGGACAACAATGGCTTGATTATTTACAAATAAAAACAAATTAGATGCATATCAATCTTATAGAAATTCCAAAAATTGAAGATTATCGGGGCAATATTGCAGTACTCGAAAATCAAGCTATTCCTTTCAAAATCAAAAATGTGTATTATCTTTTTGAGGTGTCTGACGAATATTGTAGTGTGGGCAGCGCACACAAAAACAGGCAACAATTGCTCATTCCACTATCTGGAAGTTTTGACGTAAAATTGGATAATGGTAAATCATGCAAAACTATTTCGCTCAACAAACCAGACATTGCTTTGCTGATCAAGTCCTCAACTTGGTATGAATTACTCAATTTTTCTTCTGATGCAGTTTGTCTTGTCATCGCCTCCGAAAAAGAAAGTAAAATGGATATAATAGATAATTATGATGCTTTTTTAGAATATACAAATCATCATTTTTGATGTTTTTTATATTTATTTTTGGGCATAAATACTAAAATAAATATGATTACGTTCTAACATTTTTTTTGTTTTAAACAGAAAAATTAGTAAAAATCTAGGGCAAAAAAGTATTATTTTTGATCTCACAGGTATGTTTTGAATATCGATTTGATTTTTGAATTCAAAATATGTTTTCAAATCACCCGATATTCTGTGCTTTATAGCAAATTCTGTTCGGTATAAATCTAAAAACTTTTTGAGCCAAAAATTATTTTTTTCTTCCTCTTGAAATTCATTCAATTTGGCAAACTTTCTTTGAGAAGTTGAGGTTAGTGACATCCTATTTTCTGCAAACAAATTGTGTCTTGCCGTGATATTGTTATCAAAAGCAACAGGATATTGTAGCGCAATTCTTATCCACAAATCAGTGTCTTCACCAGCTCCAAGTGTAATATTTGGACAAAAATTACCAACTTTTTCTAAAACTTTTTTGGGAACGGCAACTGCAGAGGTCCAAGCGATTCTATTGATATAACTTGATTTGAAAAAATCGACAACAATTCCAGACCAATTGTCTTCTGGAACATCAATAAAATGAGGTTTGTGAATGTATTTTTCCGAATAAAATAGTTCATAATTGCAAGCCAATAATCCTGCCGTTGGAAATTGTTTAAACAAGCGATCAATCTGAAACAAATGTGATGGAAACCAATAGTCATCAGCATCAAGAAAGGCAATTAGAGTGCCATTTGCCTTTTCTATTGCCAAATTTCGAGTTTGCGAAACACCTTGATTTGTGGTATCAAAAAAACGAATTCTAGGATCGTTTACTCGCAAAATTTCTGCAGCACTATCATCCGTAGAACCATCATTGATGATGATGATTTCAAAATCTGTAAAGGTTTGACACAAAGCACTATTTAGGGTGTTTGCGATGCTTTTTCCTTTGTTATAAACTGGAATTATTATCGAAAAAAGCGGCATCAAATTAATTTTTAAAATTTTTACAAAGATAGCACAATCTGTACAAATCGAATACCAATATGGAGGGCATATTACTCTGAAGCTGCCACAAAAATATGGGTTTTGTACAATCAAAAAATAGTGAAAACGGATAGATTATGCGATATTTTTTGAATAAAAAATACAATTTGGATATTTTAAGATACTGTTTGTCAATTAGTTGGTTTTGAATTAAAAAAAATAAATTGTCTAACGCTTCTTCTGATTTTTTTATAAAAATAAGACTACTTTCTATTCCAAAATGTAAAACAGGATTATCTATATGACATATTTTTATGTTTTTTTGTTTTAAATCAAAAGAAAAAAGAGTGTCTTCGTGACGCAAATTTGGCATATTTTCGTTAAACCTAATGGTTTCAAAAACACTTTTTGAAATCATAAAATTGAGTGTCAAAAATGTTAAATATTCATTTTTTTGACGATTGATAACAGAGAGTGCCTCTCGCTTTTGACCATAAATCCATCGCAA
The DNA here is from genome assembly GCA_031384845.1 of Bacteroidota bacterium. Taxonomy (GTDB): domain Bacteria; phylum Bacteroidota; class Bacteroidia; order Flavobacteriales; family Flavobacteriaceae; genus Flavobacterium. The sequence continues at coordinate 9,940 of JANNBA010000138.1, read as the reverse complement.
AAGTTGCTTTTTTTGAGGTTTTTGCTTTTGATATACAATACCGCCATACACTACTTTTTGGGTTTCGTTGATTTGAAAAAAGTAATTTTTTATAAAATTGGAATGTTGTGGCATCGTATCAGCATCCAAAAAAAGTAGGTTCGCAAATTTTGCTTTTTTGGCTAATAAATTTCTAATAGCGCTTCGACCAATATTGTGCTGCAAAATTTCAAATGAGCAATTAATTAAATTGTTTACTTGCTGGTTTTCAGTTAAATATAATTCAGAAAAATCATCTAAGACAATGATTTCGTATTCAAAAGCGAGCTTTTCTGACTGATTTCGTAATTCCAAAACCAGCGGAAAAATGTTATAATTATATGTAGGAATTAGTATAGATAGCATTTTATAGTTTTAAAAATCCATATTTAAAAATGCAATATATGGCCCGAAAACCGTCTTTCCAATTGATTTTCTTACCTTCGTCATAAGTTCTTCCATAATAGGAAATACCTACTTCATAAATTCGAATATTTGGAATTTTTGATATTTTAGCGGTTACTTCAGGTTCAAAACCAAAACGCTTTTCTACAAGTGACAAGGATTGTAACTTCTTGGTATCAAAAATTTTATAGCAAGTTTCCATATCGGTTAAATTCAAATTTGAAAAAACGTTAGACAAAGTTGTCAAAAATTTGTTTCCTATAGTATGCCAAAAAAAGAGCACTCGATGCGGTTTTCCACCCATAAACCGGGATCCAAAAACAACGTCTGCGTGTCCCTCAACCATTGGTTTTAACAAAATATTAAATTCTTGAGGGTCATATTCTAAATCTGCGTCCTGAATGATTGTATATCTTCCGGTGGCTGCGGCAATTCCTGTGTGCAAAGCGGCACCTTTTCCTGCATTTTTTTTATGCTCAAAATACCGAATCATGACACTGTCATTTTTCTTGATAAATGATGTGATTAAATTTTTTGAACTATCTGTAGAACAGTCATTTACAATGATAATTTCTTTAGAAAAATCATAAAGTAAAGTTGTGTTTATAATTTTTTCTAATATATTACAAACGGTTTTTTCTTCGTTAAAAACAGGAATAATAATCGATAGTGTATTCATTTTGTGTGAGGTTAAACAACACGTTGTACGACTTCAAAAATAGTCCCTTCTTCGCATTTTAATGTTTTTGACGGAAATTTCATCAACAATGCATAATCGTGGGTTGCCATAATAATTGTTTTTCCGTTTTCGTTAATTTTGCGCAAAACCGTCAATACTTCAACGCTTGTTTGTGGGTCGAGATTTCCGGTTGGTTCGTCTGCGAGTATCAATTCGGGATCGTTCAGTAGCGCACGAGCAATGGCTACACACTGTTGTTCTCCGCCAGAAAGCTGATGAGGCATTTTGTTTGCAAGTGATTTCATATCCACTTTGTCTAGAACTTCGTCTATTTTGTCTTGCATTTTTTCGACATCTGTCCAGCCTGTAGCTTTTAGTACAAACAACATATTTTGGTGCACACTCCGATCTGGCAGGAGCTTGAAATCTTGAAATACAATGCCGATTTTTCTTCTCAAAAATGGGATTTCATCTTCTATGAGTTTTGCCAAATCATAACCAACAATGTTGGCTTCGCCCTCTACAAGCGGCAAATCGGCGTAGAGCGTTTTCATAAAACTGCTTTTTCCAGAGCCGGTTTTTCCAATGATGTAGATAAACTCGCCTTGATAAACTTGCAGATTTATGTTGGTCAAAATCGCTTTTTTTTCTTGATATATGTTAACGTTCTTTAGCAGTAGCACTTCTTCAGCCATATTTTGGTTATATTTTTAGTAAAAATAGTGTTTTTTTATGAATTTAATTGGTATTTAATTTTCTCAATTTGATAGCTGTAAGCACTTTTTTGGTATAAAGTGGAAAATCTGCATTCTGAATCCAATTAAAATAGCTTGGTTCGGTTTCTAAAATTTTCGCTACTTTTTGACCTTTGTGTTTGCCAAAAGTAAATATTTCTTGATCATCTTTGTCAAAAGCAATCATTCCGGCAAAATCTACATTTTTTTTGCGGGTCGAAAAAGCGGACAAAGATTTGATATCATTTACCAAATCTGGGTATCGATCGAGTTGGGCTTTCAAAATTTCATAGGTTGCTACAGTATCGGCTTCGGCAGTATGTGCGTTTTCAAGTGATTGCTGACAATAAAATTGGTAGGCCGCTCCAAGGGTGCGCTCTTCTTTTTTATGAAAAATAGTTTGAACATCAACAGACACTTTGCCTTTCATATCAAAGTCAACCCCGGCGCGCAAAAGTTCCTCTGCAAGTAGCGGAATATCAAAACGGTCTGAGTTGAAACCACCCAAATCTGAGTCTTTTATCATATTGTGAATCGTGGGTGCAAGAGTTGCAAACGTGGGTTCGTTGGCTATTTTTTCGTTAGAAATTCCATGAATAGCGGTCGTTTCTGCAGGAATTGGAATAGTTGGGTTTACAAGCCAAGTTTTACTTTCCTTATTTCCGTTTGGAAAAATCTTCAATATACAAATTTCTACAATTCGGTCTTTGCCGATGTCTGTGCCGGTAGTTTCGAGGTCAAAAAAGCAGATTGGTTTTGTGAGATTAAGTTCCATTTTGTTGTTTTCGTTTTTGTTTTGCGAATTGGCACAAATATAAAATTTTTAAGCTAATTTTTTCATTTTTATATATTCATTTATAAAATTACTTTTGTTGGCTCAAAATAGCAACAGCTTTTAAGATTTTTTTTGAGTTTTTTTATTCAAAAATTAAATTGTAACAAATATGGCTTACATTCGTCTCGTAAATAAAACAAAATGGATAAAATTCTTTCGATAAGCAACCTCAACAAACGATACGGCTATATACACGCCGTAAAAAATCTTTCGGTGGATATTCACAAAGGTAATGTTTATGGGATTTTGGGACCAAATGGCTCCGGGAAATCTACTACATTGGGCATTGTTTTGAGCGTTGTCAACAAAACATCAGGCAGTTATAGCTGGTTTGGAGGCAATTTGCAAACCCATGAAGCCCTCAAAAAAGTAGGCGCAATCATCGAGCGGCCCAATTTTTATCCCTATATGACTGCACGTGAAAACCTTGAATTGGTTTGTAAAATTAAAAATACAGATTTCAAAAAAATTCACGAAAAACTACAATTAGTAGGCCTTTTAGACCGCGAAAACAGCCCTTTTAGCACTTTTTCGTTAGGAATGAAACAGCGACTCGCTATTGCCTCGGCACTTTTAAATGATCCCGAGATTTTGATTTTGGACGAGCCAACCAACGGACTCGATCCTCAGGGCATTCATCAAATACGGGATATTATCAAACAAATAGCCGCAAATGGCACCACAATTTTGTTGGCATCACACCTTTTGGATGAAGTTGAAAAAGTGTGTTCGCACGTTTTGGTGCTCCAAAAAGGAAGTATGATTTATGCAGGATCCGTTCACGAAATGGTAGCCAAAAACGATTTTTTTGAGCTTGCCTCCCATGATAATTTGGAATTGAAATCGGTTTTAGAAAAGCATCCCGATATCGATAAAGTGGTGATAGACCATGACAAAGTTGTGGCATATACCCAAAAAACAATTTCGCCAGCCGATTTGAACCGCTTTTTGTTTGAAAACAAAATCAGTTTGAACCACCTTGTTTTAAGAAAAGCAACCTTGGAAGAACAATTTTTGGAACTTACCAAATAAAAACAAACCATAAACATCAAACAAAAAACAGATGAAACGACTTTTGAATATAGAATTACAAAAAATTTGGAAAAACAAAGCCAGTAGAATCCTTACAATTTCTTATTTTTTATTGCTAGCGTCTATTGCATTGATCTCCACAATTAATTTCAAATTTATTGGAATCGATTTTAAGATGGCCGATATGGGCATTTTTAATTTCCCCTTTATTTGGCATTTTAATACCTATATGGCGGCTATTTTAAAATTCTTCTTGGCCATAATTATCGTGTCGATGATGGCAAACGAATACAGCTATGGCACCCTAAAACAAAATTTGATAGACGGTATGAGCAAGCAAGAATTTGTGCTCTCAAAATGTTATACCGTGGTATTATTTGCTTTTACATCAACAGTATTTGTGTTTTTGATGACCTTAATTCTCGGTTTGTGTTTCTCCAACTATACCGAAATTCCAATTGTTTTTAAGGATGTTTCATATCTATTTGCCTATTTTATAAAATTGATTGGTTTTTTTTCAATCTGTTTATTTTTAGGAATTTTTGTCAAACGATCTGCCTTTGCGATTGGTTTTTTGTTTGTGTGGTTTGTACTCGAAAAAATTATCTTTCAGTTGCTCAAAGCTTTTGTTTTTAGCGAATCTGTGAGCGAAAAAATATATACATTTTTCCCGTTAGAGTCGATGTCAAACCTGATTGTAGAACCCGTTTCGCGTTTTAAGGCCATACGAACTTTGCAAAACCAAGTGGCTCCGCTGGCAGAAATCAAGGATTATGGTGTGCATTTTTCGACTATTTTGATCGTTTTGGTCTGGAGTTTTATATTTGTATATGCCTCGTATCGGATATTAAAAAAACGAGATTTGTAGCATTAGATTTTTGGTTGTTTTTGAAAAAATGTGTGGTTTTGTTGTAAAGCTTTGTTGTATATTTGTGGGCTGTTTTAAGAAAATGGTTTTTTGAAACGAACTGCCGCGAAAGGGATAGCAGCGGCATCCTTTTTTTTTAAAAGCCCTTTTCGGCTTTTTCAAAAAAAGATATAGCGGATAGCCCGACCCCCCGGAGGAACGGAGGTGGGGATTCGCCCAAAAAAAAATAATGATGAACAAAAAAAAGGTTGCTTTTTATACGCTTGGGTGCAAATTAAATTTTTCTGAAACTTCGACAATTGCTCGAAATTTTGTCGATGAAGGTTTTGAACGTGTTGATTTTGAGCAGGTTGCAGATATATATGTGATCAACACTTGTTCGGTTACAGACAATGCCGATAGACAGTTTAAGCAGGTTGTGCGCAAGGCTTTGCAGCTTAATGAGCGTGCTTTTGTGGCTGCTGTGGGCTGTTATGCACAGTTGAAACCCGAAGAATTGGCAGCCGTTGACGGTGTAGATTTGGTTTTGGGCGCAACAGAAAAGTTTAAAATCACCGATTATATTCATGATTTGAGCAAAAATGATAGGGGAGAGGTGCACAGTTGCGAGATTGTAGAGGCCGATTTTTATGTGGGTAGTTATTCGATTGGCGATAGGACACGGGCATTTTTGAAGGTGCAAGACGGCTGCGATTATAAGTGTACTTATTGCACAATTCCGCTGGCACGGGGCATTTCGCGTAGTGATGCGTTAGAAAATGTGCTGCAAACGGCGGCTTCGATAGCCAAGCAGGGCATCAAAGAAATTGTGTTGACAGGCGTCAATATTGGAGATTATGGCAAGGGCGAGTTTGGGAACAAGCGTCACGAAAATACTTTTTTGGATCTTGTTCGGGCTTTGGACGATGTTGTGGGTATCGATAGATTGCGCATTTCGTCGATTGAACCCAATTTGTTGCAAAACGAAACGATAGATTTTGTGTCAAAAAGCCGTGCTTTTGTTCCACATTTTCATATTCCGTTACAAAGTGGCAGCAACACAATTTTAGGATTGATGAAGCGGCGGTATCAGCGAGAATTGTATCTGGAGCGTGTGGCAAAAATTAGAAGTGTGATGCCCGATGCTTGTATTGGAGTGGATGTGATTGTTGGTTTTCCGGGCGAAACCGAGGAGCATTTTTTAGAAACCTACCATTTTTTGAACGAGATGGATATTTCTTACCTTCATGTATTTACGTATTCTGAAAGGGATAATACGGAGGCTGCACACATGATGGGAGTAGTTGAAAACAAAGTTAGGGCCAAACGGAGCAAAATGTTGCGTGGATTATCTGTCAAAAAGCGGCGATCGTTTTATGAAAATCAATTGGGAAAACAGAAGACAGTTTTGTTTGAGTCTGAAAATAAGGAAGGTTATATCTATGGGTTTACAGAAAATTATATTCGTGTAAAAACGCCATGGAATCCAGGATTGGTCAACTGTTTGCACCCTATCACGCTATCACACATCGATGATGATGGCAGTGTGAGGTTTGCGTTTTTGTAAGAAAAAAAATATTTTTTACGAAAAAAGTCCCACCGAAGCGGGACTAAAGATTTACATCTACGGCATATAGCCTTATTGTGATAAGATTAAAGATTAGAAATTTTAATCAGAGCAAATATATATACTTTTTTTTGAAATAAAAAATGATTTCGCATTTTTTTTATTAATTTTTTTTTCTATACTTTGTGCAAATTATAAGGCATAGAAATTATGGGGGGAATATTAGGGTTGGATTTAGGAACAAACTCAATCGGGTGGGCGATTGTTTCGGTTGAAAATGATGCGTTTACTTTGGGTGACAAAGGTGTTAGAATTTTTTCTGAAGGTGTAAAGTCTGAAAAAGGGATCGAAAGTTCTCGTGCAGCAGAAAGAACTGCCTTTCGAAGTGCACGAAAACTTAAATATCGCAGAAAATTACGAAAATATGAAACTTTAAAAGTTTTGTCTAAAAATGGAATGTGTCCATTATCTATTGAAGAGGTGGAAGAGTGGAAGAAATCGGGTTTTAGACAATATCCACTAAATCCAGAGTTCTTAAAATGGTTGCGAACCGATGAAGATGAATATATAAACCCATATTTTTTTAGAGATAACGCAAGTAAAAAGAAAGTTTCGTTGTTTGAATTGGGTCGTGCATTGTATCATATTGCACAAAGACGTGGTTTTCTAAGCAATCGATTGGACCAATCTGCCGAAGGAATTTTAGAAGAGCATTGCCCATCAATTAATGTATTGATTGAGGATTTGAATTCAAATACAGAAATTCAAATTGAATTAAAAGATTATTTTATTAATATTGGAATTATCGATGAAACAATTAAAGGTGGTTTTAAAAAAGATTTAGATGAAGGAGAAGCAAAATTAAAAACATTATATAATGCACTTTTAGCAATAATTAAAAAGAATGAAGCTGATTTTGAAAAAGCTAAAGAAGAAATTATTGAAAGATTAAATAAAAAAGATGTTTTAGGAAAAGTTAAAGGAAAAATCAAAGATATTTCCCAGGCTATGATCGACGGTAATTTCAAAACATTAGGACAATATTTCTATAGTTTATATAACAAAAGTAAGATTAGAAATCAATACACCTCCCGAGAAGAACATTATTTGGAAGAGTTTACTATAATTTGTAAAACACAGGGTATAGGAGAAATTATCGCCGATGAATTGTTGCCTGAAAAAAGGTATGTTGGATTAGCCAAAGATTTATATAAAGCTATATTTTTTCAACGACCATTAAAATCTCAAAAAGGATTGATAGGCAAATGTTCGTTTGAAAAAAGCAAATCACGTTGTGCCATTTCGCATCCAGATTTTGAAGAATATAGAATGTGGGCCTATTTGAATACCATAAAGATTGGAACTTCAACTGAAAAAACATTACGATTTTTATCACAAGAAGAAAAGCAAACATTGATTTCAAAATTTTTAAGAAAAAAGGACAGTTTTAATTTTGAAGATTTAGCCAAAGAATTGATACCAAAAGGAGCAACTTTTAACTTTTATAAATCTTCAAAAGCAAACGAAGTTCAATATTTGTTTAATTACAAACCCAATGATACTGTAGCAGCAAGCCCCGTTTCAGCAGCTTTAAAAAATATATTTGGCGAAGATTGGAAAATAAAAACCATTTCCTACAAAACTAAAAACACTCAAGGAATAGCGGTTGATCGATCTGTAAATTATAAAGATTTATGGCATTTGCTGTCGGTTTCTACATCAGTGATTTATTTGTATCAATATGCAAAAGAGAAATTAGTATTGGATGATAAAAATGCGAAGGCTTTTAGCAAAATTAGATTAAAAAAAGATTTTGCAAATTTGAGTTTAAATGCAATTACAAAAATATTGCCTTATGTAAAAGAAGGATTGTTGTATTCTCATGCTGTTTTTATGGCTAATGTCGAAAAAATTGTTGACGAGCCAATTTGGAATGATCTTAGACAACGAAAATTTATTCAAGATGAAATTGCATCAATAATAGAAACTTTTAGTTATGAAAAAAGTAAATTAGAAATAATAAATGGATTGATAAAAGAGGCCAAAAGCGAAGGTTTTTATTATTCAAAAGAAGCCGAACAATCATATAAACAAAGTCTTTTGAGCAAATTAGAAACCGTTTTTAAAACTTTCAATATTCAAAATCAAGAGGACAAAACCATTATTTTTGAAGATTTATTTGCGATTTTTATCCAACATCTAAAATCCTACGAATATGTTAGCGTAAAACGGCTTGACGAAAAGGTTTTAGAATTTTTAAAAGGAGAAAACGAAACGGGAGAAATGTTTTGCAATGATGCAAGACAGCTCAAAAAAATGTATCATCCATCTGACATTGAAGTTTTTAAAAAGAAAATTATTAAAGATGAATATGGAAATGAAAAAGTAGTTTTGGGAAGTCCATTAACTTCATCAATCAAAAACCCAATGGCAATGCGTGCGTTGCATCAGTTGCGAAAAGTATTAAACACCTTGATTTTTAACGGTCAGGTTGATGAAAAAACAACTGTTCATATTGAAATGGCTCGTGAATTGAACGATGCAAATAAGCGAAAAGGTATTCAAGATTATCAAAGCGAAATTAAGAAGCAAAGAGAAATTTACATTGATGAAATCAAAAAACTCTATTATGATGAATGTAATAAAGAAGTTGTGCCAACAGTAGATGACATTTTGCGTTATCAACTTTGGATAGAACAAAATAGAATGGAAATTTATGAGCCAACAATAAACGGCGGAACCAGTAAAAACATCAAAATTTGTCAAATTATTGGAGATAATCCAGATTATGATATAGAACATACGATTCCTAGAAGTCGTTCGCAAGACAATTCGCAAATGAATAAAACACTTTGCAGTAAAGACTTCAATAGAACTAACAAAGGAAATAAAATGCCAATTGAGCTTTCACATTATGAATTAATTTTGCCATTTATTGCACATTGGAAAGAAGAGTCTGACAATTATACAAGAGAAATAGAATTAATTTCGCGTTCCATAAAAGCTGCAACAACCAAAGAGCAAAAAGATAAAAAAATTAGACGGAGACATTATTTAACCTTAAAAAGAGATTATTTAAAAGGCAAATATGATCGTTTTACATGGGAAGAACCCAAAGTAGGTTTCAAAAACAGCCAAATACCCGACACAGGAATCATCACAAAATATGCACAAGCCTACCTAAAATCGTATTTTAAGAGAGTAGAATCTGTAAAGGGAGGCATGGTAGCCGAGTTTAGAAAAATTTGGGGACTACAAGAAAGTTATCAAGAAAATGACAAAAAATATTATCACGAAAAAGATAGAAGCAACCATACACATCACACGATCGATGCGATAACAATTGCTTGTATGACCAAACAAAAGTATGATATTTTGGCACACGCTTGGACAAGCGAAGACAAAGGATTCCTTGGCGAAGCAAGAAAATTATTAGCAGATTCAAAACCATGGAAAACGTTTACACAAGATTTGAAAAAAATTGAAGAAGAAATTTTGGTGTCTCATTTTACCCCCGATAATGTTAAGAAACAATCCAAAAAAATTGTTAGAGTAAGAGGGAAGAAACAATATGTTGCTGAAACTATTGAAGACGAAAATGGAAAAGCAATAGTTCAAAAAGGGAACGACGGAAAAATAATTTTCAAATTAGATAAAGATGGAAAAAAACTTCCAAGATTACAACAAGGCGATACCATCAGAGGTTCATTGCATCAAGACAGTATATATGGAGCGATAAAAAACCCATTGAATACCGAAGAAATTCGATATGTAATTCGTAAAGATTTAGAAAGCATTAAAGCCTCTGATGTTGAAAGTATTG
>JANNBA010000134.1:0-3863 GCA_031384845.1 Bacteroidota bacterium | reverse complement strand
AAAGTGAAACAAAAAAAGATTAAATTTCTCATGACAATCAAGTATTGATTAATATTCAAAACCGCTTATTTTTATAACAACGCTAAAAACATCAAAAAAGTATAAAAAGCACTCATTCCACAGCAATAAGAAACGATTTTTAGCATCAAATACTACTTGCTAATCTTTTGTAAAATTAACAAAAGATATAACACAAAAATTTTTTTTTCTACTTTTTTTTTAATTTTTTTCAAAAAAAAGCAAAACCCTTACAAACAATAAGGTTTGCGTAAGTGATAGTGGGTTTTGGGTCAATTCGCTCGGATTTGAAAATGGCTTTATCACATTTTTTCTAAAAATGAAAAAAACCGTTTCAAAAGAAACGGTTTTGTTGAGGCATCGTCCGGATTCGAACCGGAGTAGGAGCTTTTGCAGAGCCCAGCCTAGCCACTCGGCCACGACGCCATTATTGAATGGACGGCAAAAATAACATTATTTTTTGATTATGCAATTTTTTTTAAATCAATTTTGCCATCACAAAAAAGAGAATAATTTCAACATTTTATAACTTTAGGAATTTTGAAGAGGCATATATTCGCCCAAAAAAAGTGCTTTTAAAGCTAAATTAACGACAAAGTGAATAGGAAACACAATACAAATTAAACGTCGTACAAAACCCCTCGAAACATGTCTTTTTTGGCATATCTCTACGGAAATTTACTTTTTTATTAACTTTACAACCCCACTACCACTATCCGTTTTTATAGTAGCCAAATACAAGCCAGCTGTCAGTTGCGTTGCGTTTACACTACAACTATTTGCTGCATAAGTTTCAGCAAACACAATTTTGCCACTTATATCTGCAATTTCAATAGATTTGATAAGCTCTTTGGTTTCAAACCACCACGCCTCTGTAGTTGGATTTGGAAACACCTTAGTTTGAACCTGTGGGGATTGATTGGTAGCCAAATTTTCGGGCTCGAGTTTGACTAACCAGTAGTCATTTAAACCCCTACAAAAATCAGTTTTGTCGCCAGAAACACCCGATTCAGATGAACATCCTAATATATAACTTTGAGTTGTTTGATCATAATCAATAGATAAAACAACATCTTTCATATCGCCGCCAATGGTTTTATCCCAAACAATATTGCCAAGCAAATCCAATTTGATCAACCAAACGTCATAATCACCCCTTGAATTTTCTGTCTTATCAAACGAAATATTACCGTCTGAAAAAGCACCTATCAAATACCCATCATTAGGTTTAAAAAAAATCGTTGTTAAAAGATTATATGTACCATTGTTACCAATAGATTTTTGCCATTCAATATTTCCATTCATACCTAATTTGAGGATCCAAATGTCGGGAAAACCAACAGGCGCAACCGTTTTTTCACCAGATATAGGGGAGCCAGAATGCCCACCAATAATAGTGCCACCATCATCTGTAGCTGTGATTGCATGCAAATCTTCGCCACTATTACCGCCAATGGTTTTGTCCCAAGCTTTTGTTCCAGAAGTGTCTAATTTTACAATCCAATAATCATCAAATTCGCCTCTATTTGTTTCTGTTTTATCGCCAGTGTTTGAAGAATAGGAATAACCACCAACAAGATAGTTGTTATCTGATGTCATAGCAAGAGCAGTCAAATAATCGTTATCAAAACCGCCAATTGTTTTGTCCCATTCTATATTTCCGAGACTATCTGTTTTTACTACCCAATAATCTTTATTTACTGTTAATCCTCTATAACTCTCTGTTTTGTTACCTGAAACACTCGAATTTGAAACACCCCCAAGCAAATATCCCCCATCAGCTGTGGCAATCAGCGACTTTAAAGTGTCTTCTCCAGCCCCACCAATAGTGTGTTGCCATATTATATTTCCGGCATTATCTAATTTCAGAACCCAAAAATCACTAAGTCCAAAGCAATTTTCAGATTTATCCCCTGAAATATTCGAGTCTGAATTGCCACCAATAACATAGCTCTCATCTGGGTTTTGTAGAATGGCAGTAGGATAATCAAAGGAGTCGCCTCCAATGGCTTTTTGCCACTCTATAACCCCCAAATTATCGGTTTTAATAATCCAAATATCGGTATTTCCATAACCAACAACTGTTTTTTCTCCAGACACACCAGTATATGCTCTACACACCAAAATCAATCCTCCATCGGCAGTAATTTTAGAATATGTTGAGCTTTCTGGCAATTCAGAACCAATTGTCTTTTGCCAAGCAATACTTGGGGCTTGAGCGTAAATTATAGCCGAAAAAGCAATTGAAAATAAAAAATATAGATGTTTCATAATTTATGTTTTTTAAGGATAAAAAAGTAAAGGGTTGGCTGAACGCTCAAACAACCCTTTTTTACAGATTAATAATATTTTTCTAAATTAAAACTTATCGCATCATTGTTGACCGTATATCCGTTAGCTTGTGGAAAAGCATTACTATCAGGGTTTAATGTTACCATTGATGCATTATAAAACCCTTGATTCGAATTGTAAGTTAAATTTCTTGTATTTCCGTTAGGAAAAGTGAAAGTGTGGGTTTGATTACCAAAAATTTCAGCTTCGGGATCGCTCTCAAAAATTATAAAACAAATGGTAGTCCCATTGCCGCTGTTGTTTAGGTTAAGTAAATAATACAAGAAAATATTTGATTGATCATCAACCTGACATCTCGAATAACATTTAATTTCTTTACCGTCATAATTATAACAGTTTACAGAACAACTTATTGGATTTCCACACACTCCACTGAAAGCAGGATTTTCATTTTCGATAAAAGCGACAATATTTATTTCAGAATCCCCGAATGCCCAATCTTCCTTATGTTGTTTTATTATCATGTCCCTTATGCGTAATCCAGGTCCTGGATTTGTAGGTGTACTAGATCCAGGTACGGCGATAGGGCCAGGTGAAGGAATATTACCATCACCCCCGCCACCAGACGATATAGGTCCTTCATCAGAATAACCCCCTTGATCTAATCTGGTATGCAAAACCAAGACCATTCTATTTTCAGCGGCTTGCTCATCAATTTGGGCGTCTAATTTGTCAAAAATACCATTTTCAGTTAGTTGATAACCATCATAAGACCCATTTTCAGAACTTACTTCTTGAGAAACAATATAAACAGGTTTTGAATCGTCAATTGAACCTCTCATTTGATTTTTTAGAGAAGCTTCGGGAATACTAATAACAGGTAACCAGTTTTTCTCAAAAATTCCCGAGAAAGCATTTAAAGAATTCTGAAAATTTATATATTCTGGGCTAGTTTCTACAACGCTGTTTTTTGAAGCTACACTATTAATCAAGTCTTTTACATACACATTTTGATATTCTAATTTGTCTTCGCTTTTTGACATAATAGCATTAGTTAGATCAGCCTTTTGATAATTTTTTGCAAGGTATGAAGCTATTTTCAAAAGATGATATTTTCGATATTCGTTCTTTTCTTTTAGAGAAGCTGTCTTAAAATATGCTTTGTTATACATATCTTTTTGTACTGGCTCAACACTAGTGGTTTCGTTTGAGCAACCATTTAAAGTTATTACCCCAAAAATAAACATCATGGATATAATAAAAATCGATTTTTTCATAATAATAAGTATTTAATTTTATAATTTTTTTAAAAGTCTAGCCAATCTTTTAGATTAACGTGGATTAGGAGTAGCACAATCCCACGTGCTGCACCTTTGACTTTTTATTTTTTAAAAGGAAATACCGCTCAAATTCAAACCAATCAACCGTTATTAGTTTGCTGTTTGCTGTTTGCTGTTTGCTGTTTGCTGTTTGCTGTTTGCTGTTTGCTGTTTGCTGTTTGCTGTTTGCTGTTTGCTGTTTGATGTTTGATTAAAGATATTTAAATATAGCAT
>JANNBA010000131.1:0-9480 GCA_031384845.1 Bacteroidota bacterium | reverse complement strand
AAATAGAATTATTATAAAATGACGCAGAACGACATCAAGAAAGAAGGAAGATATCGGTTTTATGAAGCAGGCGAAGGCACTCCTATAATCATATTGCATGGTTTGATGGGTGGTTTGAGCAATTTTGATGGTGTAGCCAATTTTTTTCCTTCAAAAGGGTACAAAATTATCATTCCAGAATTGCCTATTTATACCCAAAATATTTTGAAAACAAATGTCAAAGCCTTTGCAAAATATGTCAAAGACTTTATAACCTACAAAGGTTTTGAAAGGGTAATTTTGTTGGGCAATTCCCTTGGTGGTCACATCGGTTTGTATCATGCCAAAATGTATCCCGAAAAAATGCTTGGTCTTATAATCACCGGAAGTTCAGGTCTTTATGAAAGTGCTATGGGCGATAGTTATCCCCGAAGAGGTGATTATGACTATATTCAAAAAAAGGCCGAAGCTGTTTTTTATGACCCAAAAATTGCGACCAAAGAAATTGTAGATGAGGTATATGCAATGGCAAATGATCGTATCAAATTGATCAAAACCCTCACAATTGCCAAAAGTGCCATTCGGCACAATATGGCCAAAGATTTGCCAAAAATGCACATTCCAACTTGTATAATTTGGGGTCGAAATGATTTGGTAACACCACCCGAAGTGGCAATAGAATTCAAAAAATTGTTGCCAAATGCAAGTTTATATTGGATCGAAAAATGCGGTCATGCGGCAATGATGGAGCACCCTGAAACCTTTAATGAATTAATGTATGATTGGTTGCAAAAAAGCAATCTGATTCATTAAAATAGTTTAAAAATATGAAAATTACTACCGCCGAGTTTATCATCAGCAATTCTGAAGTTGATAAATGCCCGAAGGATTTTTTGCCAGAATATGCTTTTATTGGCCGATCAAATGTGGGCAAATCATCGCTAATTAACAAATTGACCAATCACAAAAATTTGGCAAAAACCTCTGGACGTCCAGGAAAAACACAGTTGATAAACCATTTTAAGATAAATAATAATTGGTTTTTGGTAGATTTGCCTGGATATGGATATGCCAAAGTTTCCAAAAAAACAAAATCTGTATTCCAGCAATTTATTACAGATTATTTTGAAAAAAGAGAACAGTTGGTATGTGCCTTTGTACTGATTGACATTCGGCACGAAGCACAAAATATCGATCTTGAATTTATGGAGTATATGGGCGAAAGTGAAATTCCGTTTTGTATCATTTTTACAAAAGCTGACAAGATAAGCAAGGGTAAAATTGATGCTCACATCGCAGCTTACACCAAACAAATGTTGGCAAACAACTGGGCAGAGATGCCAAATTATTTTGTTACTTCAGCAACAGAAGGCACCGGAAGCGAAACATTATTGTCTTATATAGCCGAAGTTAATACAGAAGTTTTCAAGAATGAAAGTTCTAGTTTTTAGAAAATTAATCTTTTCTCAGGTTTAATTTTTCTGCAAAGTAGTCACAAAAATCTGTCATAGTAGCTGTCATTTTTTCGTCATTTGTAGCTTTATAAAATGTTTCTGTCATTGAAATCAAAGTTTGATGAAAAAAAATTTTCATGTCTTCTACTGGCATATCTTTTGTCCATAGATCGATGCGCAATGATTCCTTTTTTTGACCGTCCCAGATAGAAAGCATAATGGCTTTTGCATCTTCATTTTCTATATTGGCGTCTTGGGCAGACCAAGTTAGTTTTTCGGGTACTCTATTTTTGTCAATTTCGACAATAAATTTTATTTCTGAAGCGGTATTAGACATCTTTTTTGGGTTTGAATTTTGATTTATTAAAAATTTCGGTTGCGTCCATCAACAACAATTGGTTCAAATTGATGTCGTTATTTTTCATAAACGAGCGCACAATTTGCCAGCCTACCCAGGCACCTACTCGCCCTGGAGTGTCATTGTCGATTTCGAGATAAAATTTTGAAAACGGAGCAGGATTTATAAATCTACCCGCCAATTTTGGATCGGTATTGAACAATAATCTGTTTTCGACAAAATATTGCCACATATAGGTTTGGTTTTCTTCACAAAAAGTGAGTTGCTCTGGCGTATATCCAATTTTTTGGGCGTCGGAGACATTTGGCAATAACAAATCTTTGATATACAGCTCTTTGCCAGCTTGCACCATCATCGAAATAAATGTTTTGTTGCTTGTAGGCGGAATTTTACTTTGTGCAAAACTAGATACGAGATCAGGTAAAATTTGATCTTCTTCAAAATTTTGTTTTTGATATTCGGGCACTTCATAAAATTTATGATTTTTGCCCAAATACATTTCAAGGGGAATTATCACCAAACTGTCTGCATAAATGGCCTTTGTTTGCGGATCCATTTCATAAATTAGGGTTACAATTTTGGGTGTTTTTGTTTTTGGAAAATAAAATTGAATGTGCTTAAACAGATCGTCTAATTTGGATTTTTGAGAATCAAAATTGCGGTATTTACTTTCCACCTCACTATATAGCTCCCGCCATTGCGGATGATTTATTTTATTAATCCACACGCTATCAGAAACTTGTGGTGGAAAAAATGCAGGAAACCGTTTTTTGAGTTGGGGGAAATGAGCAATTGGAGTTTCAAAAAAAAGCTGGTCAAAGCGGACAATTTTGCTTGAAATTGATATTTCTTGAACTTGCTTTTCTATTTTAGATTTTTGAGTGCAGGCACTGAGCAATATCAAAAATGTAATAATTAAAAGAATTTTTTTCATGAAAGCGGTTTTGTTTTTTGGTTCAAAAAAATGATTTTCTGGTTGAACGACTTTGTTTCTAAAAAACGGGGTCGGGCTCCCCCTCTGGAGGGGGTTGGGGGGAGACTAGCCCTGATGGCAGCGGCATCCTTTTTTATTTTGATGGTTTTTTGCCAAAAAAACCATCAAAATAAAAAAGATATAGCGAACAGCAGGAAATAGCTCCAAAAAATTATTATTTTTGCAAATATACATTTGTGTTTTTTAAATTTGAATAAAATATGTTAAAAAATAAATTTTTTGAGGCTTCAAAAGCCAATGATTTGATTGTTGCTTGGTTGAAAGACTATGCTGTTTCGGCAAAAATGAACGGATTTGTGGTTGGCATTTCGGGCGGGGTAGATTCTGCAGTTACTTCTACACTTTGTGCGCAAACTGGATTGAAGGTTTTGTTGATAGAAATGCCGATTCATCAGGTTGAAAATCAAGTTGTTAGGGGGCGGGAACATATCGAGCAGCTCAAAAAAAGGTTTGAAAATGTTGAAAACACCGAGGTTGATTTGACTTCGAGTTTTGAAAATTTCAAGACTCTTGTTCCAATTGATGGTGATTTGACAAAAGTAAACCTGTCATTGGCCAATACTCGAGCGCGTTTGCGAATGACAACTTTGTATTATTTTGCAGGGCTTCGGGGTCTTTTGGTGGCGGGTACGGGCAACAAAGTAGAGGATTTTGGGGTTGGGTTTTATACAAAATATGGCGATGGCGGTGTAGATTTGAGTCCGATTGCAGATTTGATGAAATCTGAGGTTTTTGCTTTAGGCAGATTTTTAAAAGTTCCAAATTCCATTTTAACGGCCGCACCGACCGATGGCTTGTTTGGCGATGATAGAAGTGACGAGGATCAGTTGGGGGCTTCGTATGACGAGCTTGAGTGGGCGATGACGGCAGTTTTGGAGCATTTTGACCCAAAAAATTTCACAAAAAGACAGCTAGAAGTTCTGGAAATATATAGCAAGTTGCATCAAGCGAATTTGCATAAAATGAACCCAATTCCAGTTTGTTTAATCAATTAATATTTTTATTTTAATTTTATATCTGATTTTTAGATAATTACATTTATTTAATGTAATTTTACAGGCTTTTTTTGTTAAACGATTCTTAAAATTCACATATTATGATACGATTTATTGTTGCTGATAATCACCCGGTTGTTCAATATGGGATAAAATCTTATTTTGATAATCACGATACGATAGAAATTTTTGCAACTGTTGGCTCATTCAAATGTGTAACAACTTTGCTTCAGGCACAAAAAATTGATGTTTTGATGATCAATTTGGAGCTTGAAGGGCTTTTGGGATTAAAAGCGCTAAAGGAGCTTATTATTCAAAATCCACTTACTAAAGTATTAGTTTTCACTGAGTTAAATGAATTGGTTTATACCCAAAATCTAATAAAAATTGGTGCTGTAGGTTTTATTTCCAAAAATTCAAAAATGAGTGAGTTAGAAATTCAGCTATTAAAGGTAATTGCAGGAAAAAAAATATTTAATCCAGAAATAGAGCGAAAAATTTCAATGAATCACAGCTCTCCAAAATCTGAAAGAACTTTCAAAAAATTATCGGCTCGAGAAATTGAAGTTTTAAAATTTTTGAACGAAGGGAAACGCAATATTGAAATTGCGCAATTGTTGCATCTTGACGAAAAAACTATTAGCACATATAAACTAAGACTTTTGGCCAAATTAGAAGTTACTAACTTGGTAGATATGATCAAGAAAGCCGAGATTTTGGGCGTTTTTAGCGAAGATTTATTTTAAAATTTTCTTGATCAAATAGTAAGCATTAGTAATAGGTTGATCTAATTCTGCCGATACTTCTAGTAATTGTTACTTTTAATCGGTTATAATCATTGATAGAGGATAGAATTTCGGAACTATTTGTTGCATCAATTTTGAGGGTTTCCATCAACTCGATATTCAATTTATTAATCAAATATTCACGATAGGCAATAATGTTATCTGTTACTAATCGAACCAAAATTTCGTTTTCGGTTTTCTCTTTCACAAAAACTTGTCTTTTTTCGAGCCAGCCGTGTAATTGGTATTTCTCGTCATCCATGAAAATATCTGTAACAATTTGAGCGAAATCTTGAGTCAGGTTTTGGGTGTAATTTTTGTTGTCAAAATGAATATTCTGTAAATAATTATTCATTAAATCGTCATATATTGCTTTGAAAATTGGATTGGAAAACTCGATTTCATCTTCTTGCAAATTAAGATAAATTCGCATAAAAATTTTTGATTTTACCTTCTCTATTACTTCAATTTCTTTTTGATTTTCGTCAAATTTTATATACAAATTTTCAAAATCTGCTTCCAAATCACCATACAACAACAGAATTTCCAAAATCGATTTTTCGAGAATATTTACAACATCAATTTTTTGTGTTACTATCGCCTCATCATTTTTTAGAACTTCAAATGATTTTTGCTCTTGTTTTTGTTGTTTTGATATCTCATTCTTATCTTTTTGAAGCAGTTGTGCTAGTGTACTTACCAAAACTTGCTCAGATATATCCATAATTCTGGAGCATTCTTGAACATAAATTTCTCGTTGAATTCGATCCGGAATTTTTGAAATACTCACAACCATATCCCGAATCAAGTCTGCTTTTTTGATGGGGTCATTTTTGGCCTCTTTCATCAATAGTGATGCCTTAAATTGGATAAAATCTTTTGCGTTTTCTTCAAGATATCGCAATAATTCATCTAAAGGCGTTTTTTTTGCAAAACTGTCAGGGTCTTCTCCATCTGGAAAAGCACAAACTTTTACGTTCATTCCTTCTTCCAAAATCAAATCGATCCCACGAATTGCAGCTCTCAATCCTGCAGCATCACCGTCAAAAAGTACCGTAATGTTTTTTGTCAATCTGTTCACAAGTCTAATCTGATCTGGCGTCAAGGCTGTGCCAGAAGAGGAAACCACGTTTTCGATTCCAGCTTGGTAAAACTGGATTACGTCTGTATATCCTTCGACCAGATAGCAATTATCTTGTTTGGCTATAGCCTGTTTGGCCTGAAAAATACCGTATAAAACCTTACTTTTGTGATAAATTTCGCTTTCGGGCGAGTTCAGATATTTGGCCGCTTTTTTATCATTGGTCAAAATGCGACCACCAAAACCTAAAATTCGTCCAGACATAGATTGAATAGGAAACATTACCCGCCCTTTGAACCTATCAAACGGGCGATCTTCCCTTGGAATTGTTAGTCCTGTACTTTCCAGAAAAGTAATTTTATAACCACTTCCTAGGGCTTCTTTTGTAAAAGCGTCCCAAGTTTCGGACGAATATCCCAAGCTAAATTTTTTGATAGTTTCTGCCGTAAAACCCCTTTCCTTAAAATAGGAGAGTCCGATTGCCTTGCCTTCGTCTGTATTTAAAAGTGTTTGATGAAAATAATTTTTGGCAAATTCTGAAACCAAATACATACTTTCACGGTTGTCGATATTGGCTTTTTCATCATCCGTTTGAACGGTTTCTTCGATTTCGATATTGTATTTTTTGGCCAAATATCGAATGGCTTCGGGATAGGTAAAATGCTCGTGCTCCATCAAAAATGCCACCGAGTTTCCGCCTTTGCCTGAACTAAAGTCTTTCCAGATTTGCTTTACAGGCGAAACCATAAACGAGGGAGAGCGCTCGTCAGAAAATGGGCTCAATCCTTTAAAATTGCTTCCCGCCCGCTTTAAATTTACAAAATCACCTATAACCTCCTCAACACGAGCAGTTTCGAAAACGGTATCAATTGTTGATTTTGAAATCATAGCTTTTTTAGAATAAACAAATATAGTTTTTAAATTTTTAATTCAATTTATAAAATGCTTATTTACTTTTTATTTTAACTTAAAAATCTGATTATGATGGTTTTAGCAAGCTATTGCTCCAACATTTTGTAAAAAAAACCAGAAACACCACAAAGTTGGCGTAACTTTCTAAAAGTCTAATGAGAAATTATCGAAATGTTAAATAAAAATACTGCAAATACTGATATTATATGATTCTACAAATGCGATAATTTCTCTATTTTTGGACTCGTTTTCCAAATATATTTTTAAAACACACCTATCAAACCCTATTTTCAGCTATAACAATACCAAGTTCTTGCAGCTGCGCCACATCGATAGTTGCCGGAGCGTCGATCATCACATCGCGACCCGAATTATTTTTTGGAAAAGCGATAAAATCTCTTATGGTTTCTTGACCGCCCAAAATGGCGACCAATCTGTCTAATCCAAAAGCCAATCCGCCGTGTGGTGGTGCGCCAAACTGGAAAGCATCCATCAAAAAACCAAATTGATTGCGGGCTTCTTGATCGCTAAAACCCAAATATTTGAACATCAATTCTTGTGTAGCTTTATCGTGAATTCTGATAGATCCGCCACCAATCTCGTTGCCGTTCAGCACCATATCATAAGCATTGGCACGCACTTTTTTTGGATCCGTAGCCAAAAGGTGCATATCTTCGGGTTTTGGCGAGGTAAACGGGTGGTGCATCGCATGAAAACGACCACTTTGCTCATCAAATTCGAGCAGCGGAAAATCTACAACCCATAGCGGTGCAAACACATTTGGGTTGCGCAATCCCAATCGTGAGGCCAATTCCATTCGCAAGCTGCTCAACTGCGATCGGGTTTTGTCTTCGTTGCCCGAGAGTACAAAAATCATATCGCCAGGCTGTGCGCCCGTCATTTTGGCCCAATTTGACAAATCGCCTTGGTCAAAAAATTTATCTACACTTGATTTGAAACTGCCATCGTCGTTGCATTTGACATATATCATGCCCGAAGCGCCAATTTGTGGGCGCTTGATCCAATCTATTAATCCATCAATTTCTTTGCGCGTATAGTTGCCACAACCCGGAGCGGCAATCCCAACGATAAGCTCTGCAGCATTAAAAACACCAAAATCTTTGCTTTTTGCAAACTCGTTCAACTCGCCAAACTCCATGCCAAATCGAATATCGGGCTTGTCATTGCCATAGGTTCGCATAGCGTGATTATAGGTCATTCTTGGAAATTTGTCAACCTCGACGCCTTTGATAGTTTGCAACAAATGACGGGTGAGCCCCTCAAAAACGTTCAAAATATCTTCTTGCTCTACAAACGCCATTTCGCAATCAATTTGTGTAAACTCGGGTTGCCTGTCTGCCCTCAAATCTTCGTCTCGAAAACACTTTACGATTTGAAAATACTTGTCCATTCCGCCCACCATCAACAACTGTTTGAAGGTTTGTGGCGACTGGGGCAAAGCATAAAACTGACCAGCATTCATACGGCTTGGCACCACAAAATCGCGAGCACCCTCGGGCGTAGATTTGATCAAATAAGGCGTTTCGACCTCACAAAAATCAAGATCCGAAAGATATTTCCGAACCTCCATCGCCACCTGATGCCTGAACAATAAATTGTTTTTGACCGGATTGCGCCGAATGTCCAAATATCGGTATTTCATTCTAATATCTTCGCCGCCGTCTGTCTCATCTTCTATCGTAAAAGGCGGTGTGAGCGACGCATTCAAAACCACCAACTCGGTGACCAAAATTTCGATATCGCCAGTTTTCATATTTTTGTTTTTGGCCTCACGTTCAATCACGCTGCCTTTTACCTGAATCACAAACTCGCGCCCCAAGGTTTTGGCCAGCTCAAAAACCGATTTCTCGGTTCGACTTTCGTCAAAAACAAGCTGTGTAACACCATAACGATCTCGCAAATCGACCCAATTCATAAAACCCTTATCTCTCGATTTTTGAACCCAACCCGCCAAAACAACACTTTGGTTGATATCAACAGCCGTCAACTGACCACAATTATGACTTCTATACATGATTAAAATTTTAGACCGCAAAAGTAAATACAAAATACCAAAATCTAAACAATAACACAAAATTTCTTTATTTTTATTTTGGCGCACACCTCCCCTATCCCACACCACCCGTCCCGCTGCACGCTATATCTTTTTTTGGTTTTTTTCAAAAACCAAAAAAAGGATGCCGCTGCATCGGGGCGATTATAGACTTTTAGGGTTTTCAAGACGTTATTTGTTGGAGGTTGATTCTTAACCGCTAATGGTTGCTCAAACAAAGTAGTTCGTTCTTATAGTCTGCTTCATAGTTGTGCCACACATTTATTAGAAAACGGAACCGACATCCGCTACATACAACAGTTTTTAGGACTTGCAAGCATCAAAACCACAACTTTCTATACACACCTTAGCAGTAATATAGTAGATAAAATACAAAGTCCACTATACCAGCTAATAAACAAGCTAAACAAAAAAGATGATTTATAAATAAATTTATAATTACTTGTATTTATCAAATTTAGTATTATTTTTTTAAATACAAGCAATTCTTAATTTTTTTTATAAATCATCTTTTTTGTTTAGCTTGTTTAATAGCTGGTCTAATGGACTTTGTATTTTATTTACTATTTTACTGCTAAGGTGTGTGTAGATGGTTGTGGTTTTGATGCTTGCATGTCCTAGAAACCGTTGTATGTAGCGGATGTCGGTTCCGTTTTCTAATAAATGGGTGGCAAAACTGTTCCGAAGGCTATGAAAACGAACTACTTTGTTTAGGATATTATAAGCAAATAAAATCCAACAAATAACGTCTTGAAACCCCAAAAAGTCTATAATCGCCCCGATGCAGCGGCATCCTTTTTGGATTTTCTTTTTCGGAAAATCCAAAAAGATATAGCGTGCAGCGGGAC
>JANNBA010000118.1:0-3223 GCA_031384845.1 Bacteroidota bacterium | reverse complement strand
AAAAAGGAGCTCCGCCTTTGCCCTCACGCAAGCCTCCGAAAGACATTTTTGTTTAGCAATAAGATTCGATTTCAAAAAACATTTTTATTTTGAATAACCAACAACACTATCGAAGAAACTGAAACAAAAAAAGGGTTTAATTTATATTTTCTAATATTTTCCCAAGTTGTGCCCCCACCCAGTTTGTCATCCTGAAAGGAACTCACACAAGTTGCGCCCCCACCCAGTTTGTCATCCTGAAAGGAACTCACACAAGTTGCGCCCACACGCAGTTTGTCATCCTGAAAGGATCTCACACAAGTTGCGCCCCCAAGTTGCGCCCACACGCAGTTTGTCATCCTGAAAGGATCTCACACAAGTTGCGCCCTCAAGTTGCGCCCACACGCAGTTTGTCATCCTGAAAGGATCTCACACAAGTTACGTAGGCTGAAAACAGTTTGGGAAGAAACTACAAATAAAACAAAATATTTTTGGTTATCTGATACTACATTTTAAAATTGGGATTAGGCTTTTCAGGAGAGGTTTAAATTAAAAAACATACAAGTTTATAAAATTCTGATGCTAAAAAAATTAAGCGCGTTTAGAATAATACCACAACATTTTTCCGAAAAACCTCAAATAGCCTCAAACAACTTGCCCGGAAGGGGTCTGATGACGCCTTTTAGCTCCATATTGAGCAAAATGCCTGAAATTTTAAAAATCGGAAAATCACAATCTAATGCAATGATATCGAGCAATTCTTTACCTTTTTGTTGCAAATAAGTGTATATTTTTTGTTCATTTTCGTCAAGCGAAACAAAAAGTTGTTTTTGCACCGTTTTTGGTTTTTGGTCGAGATCCCAATTCAGAATATAAATCAAATCGGCGGCAGAAGTCAACAAATTTGCCCGTTGCGATTTGATCAAATTATTGCAACCCTGACTGTATTTATCTGTCGTGCGACCAGGCACCGCAAATACATCACGATTATAATCGTTTGCAATATTTGCTGTGATAAGCGAACCGCCCCTATCTGCGGATTCAATCACGATTGTTGCTTCAGAAATACCAGCTACAATGCGGTTTCTGCGCACAAAATTTTCTTTTTCGGGGTTTGAAACACTCCAAAACTCGGTCAAAAAACCACCGTTTTGTTCCATTTTGGCTACATATTTTTTGTGCTGCGACGGGTATATTTGGTTCAAACCGTGTGCAACAACCCCAACGGTTTGCAAACCGTGATCCATAGCCGCTTGATGTGCTACAATATCAACGCCATAAGCAAATCCGCTAACTATAATTGGGTCCAAAGGTGCTAAATCTGCAATAAGTTTCTTGCAAAATTCGGTGCCATAAGAAGTCACTTTTCGAGTGCCAACAATACTTATGGTTTTTTTGTTTTGAAAATTGATATTGCCGCTTCCGAACAATAAAACCGGCCCATCGATGCAATGTTTGAGCCTTTCAGGATATTGATTATCTTGAAAATATGATACTTGAATGTTGTTGTTTTTTATAAAATACAATTCCTTTTCGGCTCGTTCAAAAACGGTTTTGTCTTTCAGTTTTTTCAACAAAACACTACCAACGCCATCTATTCCAGCAAGTTGCGATGATTTTGTTTTAAATATAGCTTCGGCTGACCCACAATGCGTGAGTAGCTTTTTGGCCATAATATCGCCCACGCCTTCTATTTTTTGTAATGCCAAAAGATGCATTAATTCTTGATCGATCATAGTAAGTATTTGAGTGTCAATTGAAATAAAAATTGTTAATAAAAATTGTTAATAAAATTTTGATACCGCTTGTGAATCATTAACTTTGCTTTTATGAATCTCGACCACCACATTGCCCAATTGCTCTATAGATACCAATGCGTTACCGTTCCTGGTTTTGGCGCATTTTTGACCGAAATACAATCTGCCCAACTTCATTTGTCGTCTAATTCGTTTTCGCCACCAAAAAAAGCAGTTTCGTTCAATTTTTATTTAAAAAATAACGACGGACTTTTGGCCAATCACGTGGCTCAATTTGAAAAAATTAGCTACGAAAATGCTGTTCAAAATATTGAAAAACAAGTTGATAACTGGAAAAATGCGTTACAAACCCAACAACAAATTGTGTTGACCAATATAGGAACAATTTTGCTAAATTCTGAAAATAATTTGGTATTTGAACCTTTAAACAAAATAAATTATCATTTGCCGTCATTTGGTTTGTCAACTTTTGTTTCTCCATTTATAAAAAGAGAGCTGGTTTTTGAATCAAAAGAAACCAAATTAGACACTCCTGTTATTGCGCTCGAAAACAATTTTGAACCAAAAACAAATTATCTCAAATATGCCGCTATGATAGCTTTTAGTCTTGGAACTATTGGTTTTTTTGGCAATAATTATTACCAAAAACAGCAGGTTTTAGAAACGATTTTGGTACAAAAAGAAGTGCAAAAAGAGGTTCAAAACAAAATTCAAGAAGCCACTTTTTTTATCAAAAGTCCCTTACCAAACGTAACGTTGACTATCAATAGTACCAAAATGGCGTATCATATTGTAGCAGGCGCTTTTAGAAACGAACAAAATGCAGAAAGAGCTTTTAGCAACTTGTTATCTAAAGGTTATAACGCAAGACGTATATCCAAAAACAATTTTGGCCTATTTCCTGTGCTTTTTGGTAGTTTTGCCACATTAGCCGAAGCACAAAAAGAACTTGTTTTGATTCACAAATCAGAAAATCCAGAAGCATGGTTGCTAATCAAAAGTATATAAAAACCTTCCCTTATTAAGGGATTTTTTTTGATTTTTAAATTTATAAAAATGACACCAAAAAGCCCCTCAGAATCACTCACAATTTTGACAGATTTGGTTTTGCCCAGCGAAACAAACCCACTGAACAATCTTTTTGGAGGCGAGTTGCTTGCTCGAATGGATCGCGCGGCAAGTATAGCGGCCAGACGACATTCACGCCGCATAACCGTAACGGCATCTGTAAATCATGTTGCTTTTAATAGGGCTATTCCGCTTGGAAGCGTGGTGACTGTCGAGGCCAAGGTCTCACGGAGTTTCAACAGTTCGATGGAAATATATATCGACGTTTGGATAGAAGACCGCGAGTCTGGAAGCCGCAACAAAGCAAATGAAGCTATTTATACTTTTGTAGCCGTTGATGATACCGGCAGACCGGTGCCTGTAGCGCCAATTTTGCCAGAAACCGAATTAGAAAAAGAACGGTTTGATGCAGCACTTCG
>JANNBA010000074.1:0-9545 GCA_031384845.1 Bacteroidota bacterium | reverse complement strand
AAAATAAAAATGTTTTTTGAAATCGAATCTTATTGCTAAACAAAAATGTCTTTCGGAGGCTTGCGTGAGGGCAAAGGCGGAGCTCCTTTTTTTTGGGCGTTTTTCAGCCCAAAAAAAGAGCGGGAGCCGGAGACCGACCCGTAGGGACACGCCCAAAAAAAAACCGTCTTGATTGACGGTTTTGGGCAATTTGCAGAGAGGAAGGGATTCGAACCCTCGATATGTTGCCATATACACGCTTTCCAAGCGTGCGCCTTCGGCCACTCGGCCACCTCTCTTGGTGATTGTGGGTTATTCTACGGTGACAGATTTTGCCAGGTTTCTGGGTTGATCTACGTTGCAGCCGCGCATCACGGCGATGTGATAGGACAGCAGTTGTAGTGGTATGGTGGTGAGCAGGGGCGAGAGTGCGTCTGAGGTGTCTGGTATTTCGATGACATAGTCTGCAAGGTCGCGCACTTGTGTATCGCCTTTGGTGACGATGGCGATAATCTTGCCGCTTCGTGATTTTATTTCTTGTATGTTGCTTACTACTTTGTCATAGTGTCCTTGTTTTGGGGCAATGACTACAACGGGCATGTGCTCGTCTATCAGGGCGATTGGGCCGTGTTTCATCTCGGCGGCAGGGTATCCTTCGGCGTGGATGTAGGATATTTCTTTGAGCTTTAGTGCGCCTTCGAGTGCTACCGGAAAGTTGTATCCTCGGCCTAGGTAGAGGCAGTTTGGGGCGTCTTTGAATTTGGCAGCTATTGTTTTGGCTACGTCATTGGTTTTGAGGGCTTCGGCTACTTTGTCTGGTATGTTTTCTAATTCTTGTAGATAGCGGTGAAAGTCTGAATTGCTCATCGTGCCTTTTGCTTTGGCCAATCGAAGGGCTATGAGCGTGAGCACGGTGATTTGTGTGGTGAATGCTTTTGTAGAGGCTACACCAATTTCTGGACCTGCGTGGGTGTAGGCTCCTGCGTGTGTTTCGCGCGAGATGGATGATCCAACGACGTTGCATACGCCAAACACGAAGGCTCCTTTTTCTTTGGCCAATTTGATGGCGGCAAGTGTGTCTGCGGTTTCGCCTGATTGTGATATTGGAATTACGATATCGTTTGGGTGAATGATTGGGTTTCTGTATCTAAATTCGGAGGCGTATTCTACTTCTACGGGTATTCTTGTAAATTCTTCAAAGACGTATTCTGCTACTAATCCTGCGTGCCATGAGGTGCCGCATGCGACAATGAGTATGCGGTCTGCTTTCAAAAATTTTTCGAGATTGTCTTCTACGCCTGCCATTTGAATGATACCTTGGTTGGCTAATAATCTGCCGCGATAGGTGTCTTTGATTACGCTTGGTTGTTCGTAGATTTCTTTGAGCATAAAGTGGTCATATCCTCCTTTTTCTATTTGTTCAAGGTTCATTTTGAGTTCTTGAATATTGGCGTCAACGTGTGAATCATCTTTTATCTTTCTGATTTCTAATGGTTTGTGTAGTCGCACGATGGCCATTTCTTCGTCTTCAAGATAGATGGCGTTTGCGGTATATTCGATAAATGGTGAGGCGTCTGAGGCGATAAAATATTCGTTGTCGCCAACACCAATTGCCAATGGGCTACCGAGTCGTGCTACTACAATTTCGTCTGGATTGTGTTTGTCGAATACGCAAATGGCATAGGCGCCTACTACTTCGTTTAGGGCAAGTTGAACGGCTTGTCCAAGTTTGAGGTTGTTCTTTTTTTGAATTTCTTCGATAAGATTTACCAATACTTCGGTGTCGGTGTCTGAATGAAATATATATCCACGATTGGTAAGTTCGGCTTTTAATGGGGCATAGTTTTCTATAATTCCGTTGTGAATTAGTGCTAGGTTTCCGGAGTTTGAAAGGTGTGGGTGTGAGTTGACATCGTTTGGCACGCCGTGGGTTGCCCAGCGGGTATGTCCCATTCCGATGGTGCCATTTGTGGATATTTCTTCAGATTTTTTTTCGAGATCTGATACTTTTCCTTTGGTTTTGGATAGTTTTAGATCTTGACCATCAAAGATCATAACGCCTGCGCTGTCATAACCTCTGTATTCTAATCTTTGCAATCCTTTTATAACGATAGGATAGGCTTGTCTGTGACCGATATAACCAACAATTCCACACATAGCTTTCTGTTTTTAGTTAGGTTTGGTATAATATATTTCGAGTTTCAATCTTTTTTCTTCTGGCACATCTGCGCCTTGTTTGCTTCCATATAAAATTGTGCCAAGTGGGCTCAACGCAGCTGCAGTTGGCAATCTGTCGAATGGTTTGTCTGTTGCTTTTGGTATTGGAAACGGTATGCTCAAGGCATTTTTGAGATAGGTATTTGAGATAATCGCAATAGATTCTGTAATTCCTAATGCCAATCGAACATTGGTAGAATCTTTATATTTTACTAAATTGCGCAAATGGTTTGTGATTCTAAATTTGTATCGTGTGCCTCGTTTGCTGGTTGCATCTGTTTCGATAATACCACCGTGAATACTTTTGTTTAGTTTTGTATTGGAGTTGGTAGAAATGTCTGTTGCATAATCTATAATTGGGCGGTTGTTGTTGAGGTCATACAAATAAAGTCTGTTTGGCTCTGGAGCGGTTCCCATAGCGGTATTGTCTATATAAAAAGACAAACTTGCTTCGTTTATCAACCATCCTTTTGCTCTAATTTGGTCTAATTCGTCTGGCACTTTGTTGTTGTCTGTATCTGCGCTTCCAAAAAGGTCGATGATGGCTATCGAGCCTTCGTTTCCGCCTTTAAGGTAAAGCTTTTGATCACCAAGAGCTGGGTTTGCGGTGGTCAATCCTGCGGTATAAGCGGCTGCATTGGTTTGTTGAATAAGGTTGATTTTGTTTCCGCTCATATTCATTACAACGGTTTTGATAATTTTTTTGTCTTTAGAAACGCCGTCTGTATCGGTATATTTGATTGGCAATCCAGCGGTGTCTAAACCAGAATATTCTGTATAATAAACCGTTATATTTCCTTTTGAAAAATCCATTTTTAGCAATTGCCCTTGTGCGGCATCGGCTACTTGAAAATACAAACCTCTAAAATAATTTTTGAAAGCGGTGTTTGTAGTCAACTTTCCTTCGGGTGCCGAAAGGATTTTTTGTTTAAAATAATTTTTGTCTAAATGCAAACGCATTCGAGGCGCGAGTCGAGTTTCTACATCGGTTGTCATTTTCAATTCGTTTGTTCTTTTAAAAATCACAACTTCTTTTGGGTCTGGCACAAACATTTCGTTTTCTAAATATTCTTTGCCAGGAACTGGGCTTACATAGTTGTTCAAAACAATTGGATTTTTAAACCCATCAATTTCTGCATCTTGATTGGCATAATATTTTTGAGCTTGCTGAAAATTGGTGTTTGGATCTAAGTCTGTCATAAAAAAACCGGATTCAAAAACTTTCAAATTTATGGGCGCACTTCCGTTTATAGAATCGAGTTGATAGGTTGTTCGACCGTCCAAAACCGAAAGCGATTTGCTAAAATAGGGTATTGTCATCACAACACTATCCATAGAAACAAAAAGTTTTGTGTCAAAAGTTGGGTTTACGGCAGACAATTCTAATTGGGTTACAAAGTTTGATTTTGTTTTACCAAAAACGGCATTGTCATAAAGACCTATTGTGTTGATGTTAAGGCTGTTAGCCTGAATTGTGCCATATCCTTGGCTAAATGCAGTAACACTTGCATTGGTATATTTTTCAAAACCAAAATGGCCATCGTCTATTATTCCGGCACCAATTTCGTTAAAATCTTTGTCGCAAGACGCTAAAATAATCAAACTTGTTAGGGCAATTCCAAAGTTTTTTAAAAAGAATTTATTAGTCATTTTTATAAAAAAATTAATTAGTCAACACTTCGTTTTTGTAGAAGTTGGTATAAACTTCTGCAAAAGTATCTTTCGGGGCGAAAGGTAAAAAAGGTTTTTTTGATGTTTCAATAAATTGGGTTAAACTTAACGAAACATGCTCTGAAGCAATAATCACAGCGTCTGAATGATTGATAGCCGTTTTGATGATGTTTTCATAATTTGGCGTTTCTAAATCTGCAATTGCCGCTGCCGGAATGCCGTCAAACTTGATTTTATTGATCATTTCGGTATTCAAAACCCCGTCAAAAGATTGGCTATATACCGAAGTTACAATTTTGGTGTTCATAAAAAGGGCTTCGTTTTTGTAAAAATGTTTTAAATAAACGGGCAAAATCGAGGCCATCCAACCATGTACATGAATAATATCTGGTACCCAATTGAGTTTTTTTACGGTTTCGACAACGCCTTTTGCAAAAAAAATAGCCCGTTCATCATTATCCGGAAACAGCACACCATCTTCGTCTGTAAAAGTAGCTTTACGCTTAAAATACTCGTCATTATCAATAAAATAAACTTGAATGCGCTCGCGCGGAATCGAAGCAACTTTTATTATCAGTGGCATATCTAGATCATTGACTACCAAATTCATTCCAGAAAGCCTAATCACCTCGTGCAATTGGTGCCTTCTTTCGTTGATGTTGCCATATCTTGGCATAAATATTCTAATTTGTCCGCCTTGATCATTAATCATTTTTGGTACATCATAAGACATCGAAGAAACCTCATTTTCAGCCAGATATGGCACGACTTCAGACGATACAAATAATATTCTTTTTTGCTCCATTTTAAGTTTTACTTGTTTATTTAGAATATTTAACGTGCAAAATTACAAAATTTTATGCTACTATCGACTAAAATATTAAGTTTGCAAACAATTTGAATAATAATAGTATGTTAATTTTTGAAAAAAAGGTTGAACTAATGGCATATTTAAGCCGAATTAGAGTCCAAAAAACCGTTGGATTTGTACCAACAATGGGCGCTTTGCACGACGGACATCTATCGCTAATAGCAAAATCTTGTACCGAAAACAGCATTTCGGTAGTGAGTATTTTTGTAAATCCAACCCAGTTTTCAAACCCAACCGATTTAGAAAAATATCCCAGAAACATTGCTGCCGATGTTCAAAAAATAAACACAGTATCAGACCAAATTATTATTTTTGCGCCAAGCACCACCGATATATATGAACAAAATTTGACCTCAGACACCTTTGATTTTGACGGTTTAGACCACCATTTGGAAGGCAAACATCGCCCAGGTCACTTTGACGGCGTTGGCACAATTGTAAAAAAATTATTCGAAATCGTACAACCCACCCAAGCCTATTTTGGCGAAAAAGATTTTCAGCAATTGCAAGTCATCAAAAAAATGGTTCTCAAAAACCAAATGAATGTCAAGGTTATTGCTTGCCCTATTCTTCGTGAAACAAACGGACTTGCGATGAGCTCACGCAACGAAAGATTGCAACCAAATGCCCGAGAAAATGCCAAATTGATTTTTGAAACACTTACTATGGTAAAACAAAAATTCAAAAACAAAAACCTACCAATCAATCATATTAAGGATTGGGTAAAAACAGTTTTTCAAAAAAACTTTGAATTTGAATTAGAATATTTTGAAATTGCAGACGAAGCCACTTTTTTGCCTATTTTAAAAAGAAGTTACAAAAAAGATATCCGCGCTTTTATAGCAGTTTTTGTTGACGGCGTTAGATTGATTGATACGATTTCGTTAAATTAACTACATTTGCACCCAAATAAGCTGTTTTAAACGCATATTAACCCCAAAAACATGGCAGTTTCTGACGAATTAGAGAAAATAAATACTGGTCTAAAATCCAAAATCACCACTTTGGCAAGCATTATTTTGCCAATTTTGTTGGGTTTTGGGCTCACCTATTATTCTTACAATTCATTTTCGGAAATGCAACTCGCTCAAATGAAAAATTATTTTGTGAGTGCCAACTATAACTATGTTTTAATTTCACTTTTCTGGGCTGTTTTGGGCTACGTTTTGCGTGCCTATCGCTGGAAATATACCCTCTTGCAAATTGGGATAAAACCCAATTTTAAACTCAATTTTCTCGCAGTTTCTGTAGGCTATTTTGTCAATTTATCGGTGCCTAGATCTGGAGAAATCTCTCGAGCTTTAATTTTAAAGAAATACCAAAAAACACCATTTGACAGGGTTTTTGGCACTATTATCGCAGAGCGTATCGTAGATTTTGTAATCCTTATTTTGTTTATCGCTTTGGCACTTTTTATTGAATTTTCAAAACTCAAAAACTTTCTTTTGGCAAACATTCCTATTCAAAAAATAAGTATGTTTTTGACCATTGGCATCATCTTTTTTTTGGTAGGACTTTATTTGTACTTTTTTTCAAAATGGAAACCTATTTTATGGCTAAAAACCAAAGTCGAAGGCCTTAAAGAAGGTGCTTTTAGTATATTTATGATGCCCCGAAAATGGCCTTTTTTGATCTATACCTTTCTTATATGGTTTAGTTATATCATGATGTTTTATAGCTCGACAGGCACAATCGCAGAAACCGATAATCTTTCGATTGGCACCGCATTAGTCGCCTTTGTGATAGGTAGTTTGATCATTGCTTTTACAAACGGAGGCTTTGGGTTTTTTCCTATTATTATAGCAAAAATCTTGTTTTTGTATGGCATTCCACTCGTTGCAGGCAACGCTTTTGGCTGGATTGTTTGGACATCACAACTACTGATTACAGTTGTTTTAGGTATTTTGGCTTTTCTAATTTTGCCGATTTTTAATAAAAAGCCAAAAAAATGATTATATTGCTCCAATATTTTGATGTTTTTAATAAAAATTAAGCGATTTTGTATGAAAAAAATACTTTTTGTTTTGACCATAACTTTCTGTTTTTCAGCATTTTCACAGCAAAAAATAGAAGTTTTTAAATCAATAAAACTTCTTGATGACCGCGAATATTCTGTAACCCTTCCAGCATCTTATGAAAAAGACCCCTTAAAAAAATACCCACTCATTGTGCTTTTGGATGGAGAGTATATGCTACAAGCATTTGAAGGCGCTATTTCTTATGGTAATTATTGGGACGATTTGCCCGAAGTAATTGTAGTTTCAATCTACCAAAACCCAAAATTTCAACGAGAAGAATATTATCGAATCGACGAGTTTACGGGGCTTCCAATCGAAAAAGGCTTGCAGTTTTTTAACTTTATTGGCGAAGAGTTTATTCCTTTTTTGGACAAAAAATACCGTGTTGCACCATATAAAATTATAGCTGGCCACGATTTTTCGGCCAATTTTGCTAACGTTTTTTTATACAAACAAAACCCTGTTTTTAACGCCTATATTTCCTTATCGCCAGAGGTGGATTCGCACTTGATTGACGGAGTTTCTGCCAGATTAGCCGTGCTAAAAACACCAATATTTTATTATCAAGCCACCGCAGACGGCGAATTATCAAAATATAGAGAAGGCATACAAGAGTTGGACTCGATCACCAAAACCATCAAAAACCCTAATTTGTATTATAAATTTGACGACTTTGATAATGCGTCTCATTATTCGATGGTTTTAAACGCTATTCCGGCATCGTTATACCATGTTTTTTCGGCCTATCAGCCCATTTCAAACAATGAATACCAAGACAAAATCTTGACCTTGAAAGAAAATTATGTGGGCTATTTAACCAACAAATACAGTCTTGCCGAAAAATTGTTTGGCATCAAACTACCATTTCGAATGAATGATTTAAGAGCCGTAGAAGCGGCAATTTTGCAAAATAAAAGCTATGACGAGTTTGAAAAATTAGCTCAAATTTGCAACAAAGAATACCCAAAAACGATGCTTTACGAAAATTATATGGGTATGCTTTATGAAAGTCGAGGCGAAATAAAAAGAGCTATCAAAAGCTATCGCAACGCATTTATAAAGGAAGCGATAGGTGATGTCACCAAAAATTCGATAATGAATCACGCCTATGATTTGAAAAATCAAGTCATAAAGCTCGGTGTCGAAAAAGACATAAGAGAAGTGACCGAACTGCTCGAACAAATGAACAAACAAGTCAACGAGGATTTGAAACCATAGCGATGTCAAAAATCAAAACAAGCTTTTTTTGTCAAAATTGTGGCGCACAATACGCCCGATGGCAAGGACAATGCAACTCCTGCAAAGAATGGAATACTATAGCCGAAGAAATTGTTCAAAAAGAAGAAAAAGCCGCCTGGAAACCCAGTACAACAACACCTCAAAAAGCCGCTAAACCTCTCAAAATTAATCAAATAGATGCAACACAAGAGCTTCGGATGGACACTCGTGATGGCGAGCTAAACCGCGTCCTTGGTGGCGGTATCGTGCCCGGATCGCTCATTTTGTTGGGTGGAGAACCCGGCATCGGAAAAAGCACCCTATTACTTCAAATTTCGTTAAAATTACCCTACAAAACACTCTATGTATCGGGCGAAGAAAGCCAAAAACAAATCAAAATGCGTGCCGAACGCATCACCCCAAATGGCGACAACTGCTATATACTGACCGAAACAAAAACACAAAACATTTTTAAACAAATTCAAGAAATTGAACCCGAAATAGTCATTATAGATTCGATTCAAACCCTTCATACAGAATACATTGAATCGTCCCCGGGCAGTATTTCTCAAATCAGAGAATGTACCGCCGAGCTCATCAAATTTGCCAAACAAAGCAACGTACCAGTCATTTTGATCGGACATATCACCAAAGATGGTAGCATCGCAGGACCCAAAATTTTGGAGCACATGGTAGATACCGTCTTGCAATTTGAAGGCGATCGCAACCACGTTTATCGCATTTTAAGATCCCTCAAAAACCGATTTGGATCCACCGCAGAACTCGGGATTTATGAAATGCAAGGCAGCGGTTTGCGCGAAGTTTCAAACCCGTCCGAAATATTAATTTCGCACAAAGACGAACAACTTTCTGGCACCGCAATTGCCGCAACACTCGAAGGAATGCGCCCTTTGATGATTGAGGTTCAGGCACTTGTAAGCACGGCTGTCTATGGAACACCACAGCGAAGCACCACAGGATATAACGCAAAAAGACTCAATATGATACTGGCCGTACTCGAAAAAAGAGCCGGTTTTCGCCTTGGCGCCAAAGACGTTTTTTTGAATATCACAGGAGGCATATCCGTAGATGACCCCGCAATCGACCTCGCCGTAGTAGCCGCAATCCTGTCCTCAAACGAAGATATTGCCGTCAACAAAGACTTTTGTTTTGCCGGCGAAGTAGGCCTTTCCGGCGAAATTCGCCCCATAAACCGTGTCGATCAGCGCATTCAAGAAGCAGAAAAATTGGGCTTTTCCACAATTTTTGTATCCAAATACAACAAAATTTCGCTCAAAAATACCGCCATCAAAATTCAGTTAGTAGCCAAAATAGAAGACGTCGCCAACCACCTTTTTGAATAAAACCCCATTTTCAGAGCTGTATTTACAAAAACAAATTTCTTTACATTTTTTTGGGCGTGCCCCTGTCGGGTCGGTCTCCGGCTCCCGCTCTTTTTTTGGGCTGAAAAACGCCCAAAAAAAAGGAGCTCCGCCTTTGCCCTCACGCAAGCCTCCGAAAGACATTTTTGTTTAGCAATAAGATTCGATTTCAAAAAACATTTTTATTTT
>JANNBA010000073.1:0-6217 GCA_031384845.1 Bacteroidota bacterium | reverse complement strand
TATTCTGTTAGTTTCAGCTTTTTTCTGCAATAACTGTCAACTTATAGTTTGCCAAAGTTATTTCTTTTTTTACATAACCTATCATTTTTCAAATTTTTTCTGCTTCTATTCCGTCAGAAGGGTTTTGAAAAATTTTGTTTTCTCGTTTTAAATGATTTTGTGTGGGTTGATGATATCTTTTAGGTTGTTGAGTTTGAAGCGTGTTTGTTGAAATTATTTCGGCACGACAAATATGGAGATTCGTGTTGTGGATTGTTTTTGTGGATTGTTTTTGATTGAAAATGATTTGTTTTGAAAGCTGTTGTAAACGGATAACGAATAACTTATAAGAAATAAAGCATTTTTGAAAATTTATTGTATCGAAACTACTGCTCTACTTGCAGCGACTTGCGTGAGGGCAAAGGCGGAGCTCTTTTTGGGCTGGCGTTTTTCAGCCAGCCCAAAAAAGCGGGAGCCGGAGACCGACCCGAAGGGGCACGCCCAAAAAGAAAAAATCCGTTAGGAAACGGATTTTTGTATTTAATTCCAAAGGTTCATTTAAAATTGAAAAATGGGTTATATTTTTCCGGCGGCTGCAATCAAATTCAGTGCGGATCCTGCTACAAACCAGCCGATTTGTCCTTCGTTGTAGGTGTGGTTTGCGATGATGGTGTCTTGGCTGCCGTCGTCATGAATGAAGATGAGTGTTAGTGGTTTGTTTGGGGCAAAATCGACTAAATCTACAAAGTTGATGGTGTCGTTTTCTTGTATTTTGTCATAGTCTGCTTCGTTTGCAAATGTCAAGCCAAGCATTCCTTGTTTTTTCAGATTGGTTTCGTGTATGCGTGCAAAAGATTTGACCAATACGGCTTTTACGCCCAAAAAGCGTGGTTCCATAGCGGCGTGTTCTCGAGATGATCCTTCGCCATAGTTGTGGTCGCCCACTACTACCGAGGCGATATTGGCGGCTTTGTAGGCTCTTGCTACTGCTGGGACTGGGGCATATTCACCTGTTAGTTGGTTTTTGACGGTGTTTGCTTTTTGGTTAAAAGCATTGATGGCACCGATTAACATATTGTTTGAAATGGCGTCTAAATGACCACGGAAACGCAGCCATGGTCCTGCCATCGAGATGTGGTCTGTGGTGCATTTTCCGAATGCTTTGATCAATAATTTGGCTCCTATAATATTGTTGCCGTCCCATTTTTTGAAGGGTGCGAGGAGTTGTAATCTTTCGGAGGTTTCGCTCACCAAAATTTGAACTCCAGAGCCATCTATGGCTGGGGCTTGAAAGCCGGGATCTTCTGCAAAGAAGCCTTTTGTTGGTAGCTCGTCTCCTGTTGGCTCATCCAATTTTACTTCTTCGCCATCTTCGTTGATCAAAAAATCGGTGATGGGATTGAAACTCAAATCGCCGGCTATTGCTAATGCGGTTACCAATTCTGGTGATCCTACAAATGCCATTGTGTTTGGGTTTCCGTCTGCGCGTTTTGAAAAATTTCGGTTGAAGGAGTGTACTATTGTGTTGCGTTCTTCTTTGTCGGCGCCATCTCTGTCCCACATTCCTATACATGGCCCGCAGGCGTTTGCAAAAACGGTGGCGTTTATTTTGTCGAAAGTGGCTATAAATCCGTCTCTTTCTATGGTAGCTCGCACTACTTCGGATCCGGGTGTGATTGTGAATTGTGATTTTAGTTTTAATTTTTTGTCAAAAACTTGTTTTGCGATAGATGCTGATCTTGCGATATCTTCATAGGAGGAATTGGTGCAAGAGCCTATCAAACCTACTTCTATCTTGAGTGGCCAATTGTTTTTGATGGCTGTTTCTTTCATTTTTGAAATTGGTGTAGCCAAGTCTGGCGTAAAAGGGCCGTTCAAATGTGGCTCGAGTGTATTCAAATCTATTTCGATAACTTGGTCAAAATATTGTGCCGGATTGTTATATACTTCTGGGTCTCCGGTGAGGTATTCTTTGATTTTGTTGGCTTCGTCTGCCACATCGGCACGGTTTGTAGAGCGCAAGTAGCGATCCATCGAGTCGTCATATCCAAATGTTGAGGTGGTTGCCCCTATTTCGGCACCCATGTTGCATATTGTTCCTTTTCCGGTGCATGACATTGCGGTTGCGCCTTCGCCAAAATATTCTACAATTGCTCCTGTGCCTCCTTTTACGGTCAAAATTCCGGCAACTTTCAAAATGACATCTTTTGGTGCGGTCCAGCCCGATAATTTTCCGGTAAGTTTGACACCTATAAGTTTAGGGAATTTTAGTTCCCAAGCCATTCCAGACATGACATCTACGGCATCGGCACCGCCAACACCAATAGCAACCATGCCTAGTCCGCCAGCGTTTACGGTATGTGAGTCTGTCCCGATCATCATGCCGCCCGGAAAAGCATAGTTTTCTAAAACTACTTGGTGGATAATCCCGGCTCCTGGTTTCCAAAAACCAATGCCATATTTGTTTGACACAGACGACAAAAAGTCGAAAACTTCATTGCTTTGTGTTTTGGCTCGAGCCAAATCTGTTTTGGCATCTACTTTGGCTTGTATCAAGTGGTCGCAATGCACGGTGGTAGGAACTGCTACTTTGGATTTGCCAGCGTGCATAAACTGCAACAACGCCATTTGTGCGGTGGCATCTTGACAGGCAACACGATCTGGAGCAAAGTCCACATAATCTTTTCCTTTTTCAAAAACTTTGGTTGGATTACCTTCCCAAAGATGGTTGTAAAGAATTTTTTCGGTCAATGTTAATGGGCGACCAACAACTTCGCGGGCTTTGTCAACGCGAGTGGTCATATTTTGGTAAACCTTTTTAATCATTTCAATATCAAAAGCCATAGTTTTTGTTTTTGGTTGTTAGTGCGGGCGAATTTACGAAAACGATATATTATTTAAAAATATTTAGGTGTTTTTATTAAAATACTTCGTTTTATTGCGAATAGTTATTGTTTTTATTGCATTTTTTATCAAAATTATATTTATATTAATCATTAATAAGAATTTCAAAAAAGTAAGGTTTTCAATTTGAGGTTTTATTTGTTGTTGTCTATTATATATTGCAATACTTTGTTCATTAAGTGCACACGATCTTTGCCAGAAACGTTGTGTTTGTGCATTGGATAGGCAAAAAAATCAACTTGTTTTTCGGCTTCAACAAATTTTTTGACGAGCATCAGATTGTTTTGCATCAATACTACATCGTCGCTAGTGCCGTGAATTAATAGTAATTTTCCTTTCAAATCTTTGACATAGTTTAGGGTGCTTGCCTTGTCAAATCCTTGTTGGTTTTCGGCTGGAGTGTCCATATAGCGTTCGCCATACATGACTTCATAAAATTTCCAATCGGTTACGGGACCACCTGCTACACCTACTTTGAAAACATCTGGCTTGCGCAACATCAACGATGTGGTCATAAATCCTCCAAAACTCCAGCCATGAACCGCCAATCGATTGCTATCTACAAACGACAAACTTTTTAGATAGGCCACTCCTTCCATTTGATCGTCGATTTCGTTGGTGCCAACTTCTTTGTGAATGACGCTTTCAAACGCAAAACCTCTATTTTCTGAACCCCGATTATCTACCGTAAAAACCAAATATCCTTGTTCGGCAAGCCAATACATCCACAAATTGGCACCATCAAGATACGAATTATTTATCATTTGTGCGTGTGGCCCGCCATAAACATATACCAAAACGGGATATTTTTTGGTTGCATCAAAATGGCTCGGTTTGATAAGTCGGGTGTATAAATCTGTTGTGCCGTCTGCGGCTTTTATGGTTTTGATTTCGGCAGTTCCTATTTCAAAATCTGCATATTTATTGTTGCTTTCCAAAAGGGTTTTTGGAATTAATTTTTTATTGTATAATTTTGAAATTGAAGGCGTTGTATGATTTGAATATTCGTCAAAAAAATAACTGCCATCAAAGTTTGGCACTACCAAATGTTGTCCAAAATCTTGTGTGATTTGCGTTTGTTTGCCCTTCAAATCTACTTTGTAAGCCAGCAAATCGTTTGGGTTTTCGCCGGTTGCCATAAAAAATATTTCTTTTCCGTTGGATCCTAAAATTTCTTTGGCAACAAATCGATTTTTGGTTAGTTGTTGTATGAGTTTACCATCTAAACCATAATAATATAAATTTTGAAATCCATCTTTTTCAGAAAACCATACAAAATTATTTGATTTTGCATCTGGAAAAAAGGCAGCATGCTCTGGTTCAACCCATTTATCATTTTTTTCGTTTAGGATTGTGTTAATAAAAGCACCTGTTTCAGCATTATAAACATTCAAATTCATGTTGTTTTGTGCTCTATTTACTGCGGCAATAAAAACAAATTTTTCGTCTGGCGACCACGATAAATTGGTCAAATAATCATCTGGATCGCCTTGAGGCGCAATGAAAACTGTTTTTTTTGTCATTAAATTATAAATACCAACTTTTGGTTTTTCAGATTTTTGACCAATCATTGGGTATTTAATATTAATCAATTGACCCGGAGTTGCATTGATATCCAAAATTGGATAATCTGCAACTGCTGTTTCGTCTTTTTGATAAAAAGCCAAAAAACGAGCTTTTGGCGACCAAAATATACCTCCATTTATGCCAAATTCACTTCGAGAAATGGTTTGACCCGAAACAATATTTTTGTCATCGTTTTGAGTAATCGCAATTTGGTTTTGGTTTTTATCGAATATATACAAATTGTTATTTTCTGTAAATGCCAAATTTTCTGAAGCAAAATCAAAGGTTTGATTTTCTGCATTTTCATTGGTTTTTTGAATAATAGTTCCTGTTTTTAAAATCAAATTATAGCTATAATAAGTGCCGTTTTCGGTTATCAAAAGATGATTTGAATCTATTAAAGTAACGCCATAAAAATTTTTGAGATTCGTTTTCAAAGTTTGGTTTAGCGAGTTCAAACTTACCAATTCAACAGCAGTTGAATTAACTGTTGATGCGGTCATCATTTTTGTCCAATTATCTGTAAAAAAAGCATAGTTATTTGAGTTTGGAATCCATTGAAAACCCAACATTTTATCCGCTCTAAATTGTCTGTTTTGTTGTAAAACTGCCGTGTCAAGGCTAAGTTTTTTGGTTTGTGCAAGGCTTAATAATGACACAAAAAATCCCAAAAGCAAGATTGATTTTTTCATAAAAAAAGTATTTGGTATAAAAGGCTGTTTTAAATAAAATTATATTTTTTTGTAACTTAATTCGTGCCAAAAATAATGTTTTTATTTAGAAGGAAAACCAAAAATTCATTTTTTAAATCAAGGATTTTTTAAATTTATGGATATTTGTATTTTTATTCAAAAAAATCAAATCAATCTGTTGGTTTTGGCCTTTTGTATTGCTTCCAACTTGTTGTGAACCTGTAATTTGGCATAAATATTTTCGACATGTTTGCGAATCGTCCCTGCGGATAGAAACAAAA
Organism: Bacteroidota bacterium; assembly: GCA_031384845.1. Taxonomy (GTDB): domain Bacteria; phylum Bacteroidota; class Bacteroidia; order Flavobacteriales; family Flavobacteriaceae; genus Flavobacterium. The sequence goes on along the minus strand of JANNBA010000073.1, from coordinate 795 downwards.
TATTAGCAATTGCATCATATTTTAAACCTTTAGATAACAATTCTAATACCTCAATTTCGCGGCAAGTCAGCTTGATGTCTTCATGTGGATTCTTGGTTTCAAAATCAAATGGATTTCTAAATAATTTTAAGGTTTTCAGCGCAATTGAAGGTGTCATTGTTGCACCACCATTGATTGTATCAAGAATGCCTTGGTGCAAATCTTTTGGATTTACTTCTTTGAGCAAATAGCCATCAGCACCTGCTTTTATGGCATTAAAAATATTTTCGTCGTTATCAAAGACCGTTAACATGATAATTTTTATTTGCGGAAATTTACCTTTTATTAGGCGTGTAGCTTCTATTCCATTGCAAACAGGCATTTCAATATCCATTAAAATCAAATCGATATGCCCATTTTTTTCCAACTTTTCTAAAATAATTTTTCCGTCATTTGCATAAATTTTAATTTCAAAATCTTCAAAAAACGACAATTTTTCTGCTATTGTTTTTTGCAAAAATATATTGTCGTCAACGATAGCAATTTTTATCATTTGGATTTGATTTAAAACTTATTTTATAAAATGTACTAATTTATTTACAAATTTAGGTTATTTTTAGTTTCAAAAAATACGTATTTCATCGTATTTTTTATTTTAAAAGTATTTGAATTTTAGTGCCTTTTTGCGTCGAATGTAGCACAAACTTGCCTCCAATTTCTTCGATTCTTTTGTGCATATTCTTGATGCCGTTGCCATTTTCTACAGTTTCTGTGTCAAATCCTTGTCCGTTATCCTGAATAATCATCTCAATACCG
>JANNBA010000070.1:0-27471 GCA_031384845.1 Bacteroidota bacterium | reverse complement strand
GCTTTATTACCACCAGCAATGTTTTCTTCAACTTTCTTTTCTAACTTATAATGAACGAAAGGTCCTTTTTTTAATGAACGTGCCATATCTTATTATTTCTTTCTACGTTCTACGATATACTTGTTACTCGGGTTTTTCTTAGAACGAGTTCTATAACCTTTAGCTGGTATTCCATTTCTTGAACGTGGATGTCCACCAGAAGAACGTCCTTCACCACCACCCATTGGGTGATCGACAGGGTTCATTGCAACAGGTCTTGTTCTAGGTCTTCTTCCTAACCATCTTGTTCTACCAGCTTTCCCTGATACAACTAATTGGTGGTCTGAATTAGAAACCGCTCCAATTGTAGCCGAACAAGTTAACAAGATTAATCTTGTTTCCCCAGAAGGCATTTTAATTGTAGCATATTTTCCATCTCTTGCCATTAATTGAGCAAATGTTCCAGCAGAACGAGCGATTACAGCTCCTTGTCCTGGTCTCAATTCGATACAAGAAATTACAGTTCCTAGTGGAACTCTACTTAAAGGTAAAGTATTACCAATTTCAGGTTGAGATTCTGGACCAGAAACTAATTTCTGACCAACTTTCAATCCGTTTTGAGCAATAACATACGTTTTCTCACCATCAGCATAAGCTAACAATGCAATAAAAGCAGTACGATTTGGATCATATTCAATTGACTTAACCGTAGCTGGAATTCCTTCTTTTGTACGTTTAAAATCAATGATACGATATCTCTGCTTGTGACCACCACCCGTATAACGCATGGTCATCTTTCCTTGACTATTTCTACCACCAGAGTTTTTTATCGGCGCTATCAAAGAGCGTTCCGGCTTATCAGTTGTAATGGCGTCATAACCATTCACAACTCTAAATCGCTGACCTGGGGTAATAGGTTTTAATTTTCTTACTGACATTTCTGTATGTTAGTTTTTGTTGTAAAAATCAATTGTTTCTCCTTCAGGTACTTGTACAATTGCTTTTTTAATTGCATTTGTCTTTCCGCTGATTAAACCACTTTTGGTAAATTTTGTGGTGCGATCTGGTCTTACGTTCATAGTATTAACATCCAAAACGGTTACGCCATAAGCAGCTTCTATAGCTTTCTTAATTTGTATTTTGTTTGCTTTTCTATCAACGACAAAACCATAACGATTCAAAACTTCGCTTTGTTTGGTTTGTTTTTCTGTTAATATAGGTTTTATTATGATACTCATGTCCTATTATTTGCTTAAATTTTCTTCAATTCCTTCTAATGAACTCTCCAACAACACTAAATTAGCAGCGTTTAAAATAGCGTAAGTACTTAATTCTAAATTACTTACAACATTAGAAGCTTTCAAATTGCGTGACGACAAATATACATTTTTATTTGAATCTCCCAACACAAATAAAGATTTTTTATTTTCTAAGCCTAAGGCTTTCAAAACATTGATAAATTCTTTGGTGTTTGGGGTATCAAATGTAAAGTCTTCGACAACTGTAATGTTTGATTCGTTGGCTTTAATAGAAAAAGCCGATTTACGGGCTAATCTTTTTAAGCTTTTGTTCAATTTGAAAGAATAGCTTCTTGGACGTGGTCCAAAAACGGTTCCTCCACCTTTAAACAACGGACTCTTTTTGCTACCCGCACGGGCAGTTCCAGTTCCTTTTTGTTTTTTGATTTTGCGTGTACTTCCTACAACTTCGGCTCTTTCTTTTGCTTTGTGTGTACCTTGTCTTTGGTTGGCAAGGTATTGTTTTACATCAAGATAGATGGCGTGCTTGTTTGGTTCGATTGCAAATACTGCGTCTGAAAGTTGTACTTTTCTGCCAGTATCTTTTCCGGTTTTATCTAATACTTTTACTTCCATTATTTCTGAATGATTACATAAGAGTTTTTGCATCCCGGAATACATCCTTTGATGACAAGTAGGTTCTTTTCAGCTACTACTTTTAAAACTTTAAGGTTTTGAACTTTAACATTATCGCCTCCCATTCTTCCGGCCATGCGCATTCCTTTGAAAACGCGTGATGGATAAGATGATGCTCCTACGGAACCTGGTGCTCTCAATCGGTTGTGTTGTCCGTGAGTAGCTTGTCCAACACCAGCAAAGCCGTGTCTTTTTACAACTCCTTGAAAACCTTTTCCTTTTGAGACTCCTTGTACATCTACAAATTCTCCTTCCGCAAAAACAGATACGTCTATAACGTCTCCTAATTTTTGTTGTGTTGCAAATTCTTGAAATTCAACGACTTTTTTCTTAGCTACAGTTCCTGCTTTTGCAAAGTGACCAACGGCCGCTTTGGTGGAATGTTTCTCAGTTTTGTCATCGAAACCAAGTTGCAACGCTTCGTACCCGTCAACCGCTTTGGTTCTGACTTGGGTAACAACGCACGGGCCAGCTTCTATAACGGTGCACGGAATGTTTTTTCCGTTTTCGTCAAAAATACTGGTCATGCCGATTTTTCTACCAATTAACCCAGACATAATTATTATTTATTGATTATTAAAAAAGGTATGAAGTCTAAAGTAATAATTATTAGGAAAAATCCTGATAATCAATACAATTTTCTTAATACTGTACTTATACTTTGATCTCTACTTCCACACCACTTGGCAACTCCAATTTCATGAGTGCGTCGATGGTTTTTGAAGATGAGGAGTAAATGTCTATCAATCTTTTGTATGACATTACTTCAAATTGTTCTCTCGCTTTTTTGTTAACGTGTGGAGAACGCAATACGGTGAAAAGTTTTTTGTGTGTTGGCAAAGGGATTGGCCCTGTTACTACAGCTCCTGTACTTTTTACTGTTTTTACGATTTTTTCGGCTGATTTGTCAACCAACATGTGATCGTAAGACTTTAGTTTTATTCTGATTTTTTGACTCATTTTCTTAAAGATTAAGCGTTTCCTTTTGCTTTTTTGATAACTGCTTCTGATATACTCGCTGGTGTTTCTGCATAGTGCGAAAATTCCATAGTTGATGTTGCACGTCCAGAAGATAGTGTTCTCAAGGTTGTTACATATCCAAACATTTCAGACAATGGCACGTCGGCTTTGATGGTTTTAGCACCATTTCTATCTCCCATGTCATTTACTTGTCCGCGTCGTCTGTTGATATCGCCTACAATATCTCCCATATTTTCTTCTGGAGTTATTACTTCCATTTTCATAATTGGCTCCAAAACGATAGCTCCTGCTGCTTTTGCAACTTCTCTATACCCCATTCTGGCGGCTAATTCAAATGATAATGCGTCAGAATCTACCGGGTGAAATGATCCGTCGGTTAGGGTTACTTTCAAGCTATCTACCTGATATCCTGCGAGTGGCCCTGTTTTCATGGCTTCCCTAAATCCTTTTTCTACAGATGGAATATATTCTTTTGGTACATTTCCGCCTTTTACAGCATTTACAAATTGTAATCCAACAGGCACTTTTCCGTCAACTTCATCTGCTGGTTCAAGCGTAAAGACGATATCGCCAAATTTTCCTCGACCTCCAGATTGTTTTTTATAGGTTTCTCTGTGTGTTGCAGATTTTGTAAAAGCTTCTTTGTATTCTACTTGAGGTTCTCCTTGGTTTACTTCAACTTTGAATTCGCGTCTCATTCTATCTACAAGAATATCCAAGTGCAACTCGCCCATTCCTGAAATAATAGTTTGTCCTGAGGCTTCATCGGTTCTAACTGTAAATGTTGGATCTTCTTCGGCCAATTTTGCCAAAGCCATTCCCATTTTGTCAACGTCTGCTTTTGTTTTTGGTTCGATAGCGATACCAATTACTGGGGCAGGAAACTTCATAGATTCCAAAATAATAGGGTGCTTTTCGTCACACAAGGTGTCTCCAGTTTTAATATCTTTAAATCCTACGGCAGCTCCAATGTCACCAGCTTCGATATACTCGATTGGGTTTTGTTTGTTGGCGTGCATTTGATAGATTCTCGAAATTCTTTCTTTGTTTCCAGAACGGGTGTTAAGTACATAAGAACCTGCATCCAAACGACCTGAATAAGCACGGAAAAATGCTAATCTTCCTACGAAAGGATCTGTTGCGATTTTAAATGCAAGGGCTGCAAACGGCTCTTTTACATCTGGTTTGCGCAAAATTGGTTTTTGATCTTCTTCTAACAAATCTGCATCATCCGGATGAATTCCGGTAATACCTTCTTTATCCATCGGTGAAGGCAGGTATTTACAAACGGCATCCAACATAAATTGTACCCCTTTGTTTTTGAAAGATGAACCTGCAATCATTGGGATAATAGCCATATCCATTACTGCAGCTCTTAGTGCACTGTTGATTTCTTCTTCAGTAATAGACTCTTCGTCTTCCATAAATTTTTCCAACAAACTATCATCATAGTCTGCAACGGCTTCAATAAGAATTGATCTATATTCTTTTACTTCATCTATCATGTCAGCTGGAATCGGAACAATTTCATAGGTTGCTCCTTGTCCTGCGTCGTCCCAAACGATTGCTTGATTTTTGACCAAATCTACTACGCCTTTAAAATCATTTTCTTCACCAATAGGCAATGTGATGGCTACGGCATTTGATTTTAACATATCTCTAACTTGCTGACATACCATCAAAAAATTAGACCCTTGTCTGTCCATTTTGTTAACAAATCCAATTCTTGGCACTCGGTATTGATCGGCAAGTCTCCAGTTTGTTTCTGATTGTGGTTCTACGCCATCAACAGCAGAAAAAAGAAATACTAATCCGTCCAAAACTCTCAAAGAACGATTTACTTCAACCGTAAAATCAACGTGCCCTGGGGTATCAATAATGTTAAAGTGATATGGTAATGTTTCAGGCAATAATTTGCCTTGTGTTGTAGGAAAATTCCATTCACAAGTTGTTGCTGCAGAAGTAATGGTGATTCCTCTTTCTTGCTCTTGCGCCATCCAGTCCATAGTGGCTGCACCATCGTGCACTTCGCCAATTTTGTGAGACTTTCCGGTATAAAAAAGGATTCTTTCTGTGGTTGTGGTTTTTCCGGCATCAATGTGAGCCGCAATTCCAATGTTTCTTGTATATTTTAAATCTCTAGCCATTTTTTACTTTATTAAAATCTAAAATGTGAGAATGCTTTGTTTGCCTCGGCCATTTTGTGAGTGTCCATACGCTTTTTTACAGCAGCTCCTTCTTCTTTGGCTGCTGCCAAAACTTCTGAAGCCAACTTTTGAGCCATCGATTTCTCATTTCTACGACGTGCATAAAGTATTAGCCACTTCATAGACATCGAGATTTTTCGGTCTGGTCTAATTTGCATCGGGATTTGAAAGGTAGCTCCACCTACTCTACGGCTACGTACTTCTACGTGAGGCATAACGTTGGTCAAGGCATCTTTCCAAATTTCTAACGATGTTTTTTCGTCATTTTGCTTTTTGGTTTCAACGATGTCTATGGCATCATAAAAAACTTTAAAAGCTGTAGATTTTTTTCCATCCCACATTAAGTTGTTCACAAAACGTGTTACCAGTTGGTCATTAAACCTTGGATCTGGTAAAAGTGGTCTTTTCTTTGCCGCTCTTTTTCTCATTTTTCCTTTTTTTTAGTTAACTGTTAATCATTATTTGTCAATCGAGTAAACGATTAACCATAACTAATAACATTTAACAATTTCGATTACTTTTTCTTACCTTTTGCTGGTGCTGCAGCTACTTGACCTGGTTTTGGTCTTTTTGCTCCATATTTAGATCGTCTTTGTGTTCGTCCTGCTACTCCCGACGTATCGAGGGCACCACGAACAATGTGGTATCTAACACCTGGTAAATCTTTTACTCTTCCACCCCTAACTAATACTATCGAGTGCTCTTGTAGATTGTGTCCCTCACCAGGGATGTAGGCATTTACTTCGTTACCGTTGGTCAAACGTACACGCGCAACTTTACGCATGGCCGAGTTTGGCTTTTTTGGTGTTGTAGTGTAAACACGCGTACAAACCCCTCTTCGTTGAGGACAAGAATCTAAAGCAACCGATTTACTCTTCTTAGTTATTTGAGTTCTTCCTGTTCTTACTAATTGTTGAATTGTTGGCATAATTAATACTAAAAATTTTTATATATTAAATTCCCGCTTTTTACGGGGTTGCAAATGTATAAAATATTTTTTACTAAACAAACCTTAAATCATTAATTTTCAACGTATTTATAAAAAAAAACATTTTTCACAACAATCATTGTATTTTTGCGTTACTTTTATCAAAAAAAGAGTTTGAAAAAATGGTTTTATATGATGATGATTTTGTGCTTAAATCAATACGGTTTGGCACAAATTTATTATGCAAAAATCATAGGTTCGACTGAAAATGAAACCAAAACTATAGATTCTATTGGATATTCAAAAAAAAACAATGATTTCAAAAAAAACATTGAAACTTATAATGACCTAACAATTTCATTACAAAAAATCGGCTATCTTGAAACCACTTTAATACAAAACAGAAAAATAAATGATAGCGTTTTTGAATATCAAATCAAGCTGGGGCGACAAACAAAATGGCTGTATATATATATAGGTGCAAATGATCTATATAAAACCAAAATGGGAGTCAAAATTAAAAATGACACTGTGGCTTTGCCTTTCGGCGAAAGCCAAGCTTTTTTGAAAAAATATTTATCTTTATTAGAAAACGATGGTTTTGTTACCTCCTCTGTGCAACTTCGAAATTTTAAAAACATCAAAAATAAATGGAGCGCAGAATTGGAAGTATCAAATCAAAAACAACGTTTTTTGGATGAAATTGTAATCAATGGGTTTAAAAAATTTCCGAAAGGACAACTCAAAAACATCATCAAAACGCATCAAAATAAAGTGTTTAACCAAAACGTTTTAAAAAAAATACAATCTGATTTCAATCAATTTCCGTATGTTGTTCAAACCAAAAAACCAGCAGTTTTGTTTACCATAGATTCTACAAAAGTTTATGTTTATTTGCAAAAAGCCAAGTCCAACAGATTTGATGGTTTAATTGGTTTTGTAAGTGACGAAAAAAACAAAGTATCCGTAACTGGGTTTTTGGATATTATGTTACAAAACACATTAAAAATGGGAGAAAAATTTTCGGTTTTGTGGAAAAGCGAGACCGCATTTCAAAAAACATTTGAAACCAATTTGGATATACCATATATTTTTGGGTCGAAATTTGCAATCAAAACTGCTTTAAATATTTATAAACAAGACAGCATTTTTCAAAACACAAAGACCAATATCGGGATCGGGTATTGTATTGATCTCAACACTCGTTTGTATTTAGGCCGTCAATCGACAAGTTCTGTTGCCATTCAAAAACAACCGAGTGCATTGATTAGCAATTATGAAAATCAATTTGCAGTGTTTGATTTTCAATTTGAAAAACCAAATGTAGATCATCCATTATTTCCAGAAAAAACACGATTGAATTTAAAAATTGGTGCTGGAAATAGCATTTCGAAAAGCAAAAAAAACGATCAAATTTTTATAAATTTTATAGCAAAACACGAATATTTTTGGCAAAAAAGAAACAGCATAGAGATAAAAGCACAGTTTAATTATTTGAAAAGCGATCAGTATTTAGAAAATGAACTGTATCGATTTGGCGGCATCAATTCTGTAAGAGGATTTGTAGAAAACAGCTTGTCCTCAAAATCAATCACCTGTTTTTCAATGGATTATAGGTACTTATTGTCTGAAAATTTATATTTTCATACTGTTTCGGATTATGGTTTTTTTGAAAATAAATCAAACCCAAAAAACAATAGCTTACTTGGTTTGGGTTTTGGATTTGGACTTTTGACAAAAAATGGGTTGCTAAACTTGGTTTATGCAAACGGGAGTGTCAAAAATCAAGAAATACAATTATCAAACTCGATTGTTCAAATAAAGTTTCAGAGCAGCTTTTGAGAAAAAATTATTTTTGAGCTTTGTTTGTTAACAATTTGTACAAAACTGGCGCGGTAGTAAAGAGGATAATTCCAATAATAATAACTTCGATATGCTGTTTAAGGTCAATACCCTTGTTGAGAAAAAAGCCGTATAAATAGTGACCCGCAAAAATCAATGTAAACGCCCACGTAAATGAACTCAATATATTAAAAAACATAAATTTCTTTTTGTCCATCGATACAATCCCTGCTACGATTGGGGCAAAGGTTCTAACAATGGGCAAAAATCGGGCAAAAATGATGGCTTTTCCGCCGTATTTTTCGAAAAAATCCTTGGATTGTATAAGATACTTTTTCTTAAACAAAAAACTATCTTGCTTTTTATAAAGATAAACACCGCTTTTTGCACCAAACCAATAGCCGATAGTGTTGCCCAAAATACCCGCAAAAGCAATCAAAATTGCTAATAATGTTACATTAAATAAATCATTATTGATGACAATCATATTGCTAATAAGTTCTGAACTATAGATGCCAGCCAAAAATAGTAGGCTGTCTCCAGGCAAGAAAAAACCAATAAACAAGCCAGTTTCTGCAAAAACAATAAGCAAAACAATCCACAATCCAAACTGTACACCACCAATACTGATGTTGATATAAAATTCGGGATTTAACAATTGCGACCAATCAAAATTATTCATATTGTAATATTTAATTTAAGAGCGTGAAATTAATAAAAAAAATACACAATTTTCTTAATAAAAAGATAATAAAGCTAAAAAAGTAAAAAAAAATCAAAAAAAGACTGAATAAATTTCAAATATATAATGAAGTGAAAGTGATTTACAAAAAAATAATTGCTTATTTTTGCATTATAAACAACTACAAATTATGTTAATAATTGGCATTGCAGGCGGCACCGGATCCGGGAAAACAACCGTCGTTCATCAAATTATGAACGAGCTTCCTGATACTGAGGTGGGTATAATTGCTCAAGATTCTTATTACAAAGAAACCCATAATTTGGCTTATGAAGAACGTGCTTTAATCAATTTTGACCACCCTCGAGCCATAGATTTTGAGCTTTTGGTAGCACATTTGATAGAACTCAAAGCTGGAAATATAGTTAATCAACCTGTATATTCGTTTGTAACGCACAATCGCACAGATGATACGGTGGTAACGCATCCCCGAAAAGTAATGATTGTAGAAGGCATTTTGATATTATCGAATCCAGAATTAAGAGCATTATTTGATATCAAAATTTTTGTTCATGCAGATTCAGACGAACGTTTGATAAGACGTTTGAAAAGGGACATTGCAGAGCGAGGTCGTGATATGGAAGAGGTTTTGAGCCGATATCAAACCACATTGAAGCCAATGCACCAACAGTTTATAGAGCCAACAAAAGCATTTGCAGATATTATAATTCCTAATGACAAATACAATACTGTTGCGATTGATGTGGTTCGGGCGGTTATAAATCAAAGGATTTCATAAACAAAAATGGTTAAGACAAACAAAAAGTGGTATCGGTTTTTGGCAAACAAATATTTTGTGGTGCTCTTATTTTTTTTGTTTTGGATGTTGTTTTTTGACAACTATTCTTATCTAGACCATCGAATTCTAAATAAGCAAATTGAAGAGCTTGAAGACAACAAAAATTATTATGAAACGGAAATCAAAAAAGACAAAGAACACATCAAACAGCTGAAAAATCCAGATCAAATAGAAAAATATGCCCGCGAGAAATATTTTATGAAAAAAGAAAATGAGGATATTTATTTGATTGAATTTGAAGGAGATAGTCTGAATAAAAAATAGAAAACGGGTTTAAAACATCAAATATTACCATTTTGAAAACAAATTTGAAAGCATCATTTGAGCCAGTTTCGAGCAAAGAGTGGAAACAAAAAATTCAATATGAGCTTGATGGCGCAGATTTTGCCACTACTATGGTTTGGAATTCGCCAGAAGATATCCAGGTAAAACCTTTTTATCATCAACACGAAAAAGTTTCAAAATATCCAATCAAAACAAATGCTTCAGAATTTAAAATTTGTCAAAAAATATTTGTTTTTGATATAGAAAAATCAATAAAAAGAGCTAATAACGCTGTAGAAAGAGGTGCTGATTGCATACGATTTTCTATCGAAAATGAAAAAACAGATGTTATTTATTTACTAAAAAATATTGTTGACAAACGATCGCTTATATTCCTCGATTTGAACTTTATTTCAATCGATTTCGTTAAAAAAGTTGATGCTTTTGCTTTTGAAAATCAAATGCAAATTTGGTGCAATCACGATCCGATTGGGCATTTGGCGCAGGAAGGAAATTGGATTCAAACGAAAGAGAAAGACAATTTTGAAAGTCTTAGGAATGTTTTGAAAGTTGGGAAAAATATTGGTACAATAAGCATTAATGTTGGTTTGTATCAAAATGCGGGTGCCAATATGGCACAACAAATTGCTTATGGATTGGCACACGCTAATGAATATTTTAATCAAATTAATAACATCAATAAACGATTGGTTTTTGAATTCAGTGTTGGTAGCAATTATTTTTTTGAAATTGCAAAATTACGTGCTTTTCGACAACTTTTCAAACTCATTGCACAAGAATACGGACATGAATTAGACTGTTTTTTGATGGTTACGCCTAGCAAACGCAACAAGACAATTTTTGATTATAACGTCAATATGTTGCGCTCAACCACAGAATGTATGTCGGCTATTTTGGGCGGTGCAGATGCAATTTCTAATCTAGCTTATGACGCTATTTTTCATAAAGACAACGAATTTGGAGATAGAATAGCCCGAAATCAACTTTTGATTCTAAAAAATGAAAGTTATTTTGACATAGTAAATAATCCAGCAGACGGAAGTTATTTTATAGAAAATTTGACACAACAACTGTCTGAAAAGGCCTTAAAATTGTTTAAAGATATAGAAAAAAGCGGTGGTTTTTTGAAACTTCTCCATCAAGGAATTATCAAGAAAAAAATACAAGAAAGTGCCGATAAGGAGCAAGATCTTTTTGATAATGGTAAATTAATATTGGTTGGCACCAATAAATATGCCAACAAAAATGACCTTATGAAGGATGAATTAGAATTGTTTCCGTTTGTGAAAATTAAAGCCCGGAAAACTTTAATCACACCTATAATCGAGAAACGATTGGCAGAAAAATTGGAACAATCTCGGCTTTTGGATTCCTAAATTTTTTTAAAAAACACTATGAGAAAAAATGTATCCCATTTGAGTTTAGAAAACATAAAAAACGAAAAAGTTGACCATGATGAAAAATCGTTTTTAACCTCCGAAAATATAGTTGTCAAATCAATTTATACCCAAAAAGACCTTGAAGACATAGACCATCTTGATTTTGCTGCTGGTTTTGCGCCCTATTTACGTGGGCCATATACCACAATGTATGTGCGAAAACCATGGACTATCAGGCAATATGCAGGATTTTCGACGGCAGAAGATAGCAATGCGTTTTACAAAAAAAACTTGGCCGCCGGACAAAAAGGGCTGTCGATAGCATTTGATTTGCCCACTCATCGTGGTTATGATAGTGATCACGAACGCGTGGTTGGCGATGTTGGAAAAGCGGGAGTTGCAATAGATTCTGTTGAGGATATGAAAATTTTGTTTGATGAAATTCCGCTTCACGAAATGTCTGTTTCGATGACGATGAATGGTGCAGTATTGCCAATAATGGCTTTTTATATCGTAGCTGCCGAGGAACAAGGTGTCACGGTTGACCAACTTTCTGGAACGATACAAAACGATATTTTGAAAGAATTTATGGTGCGCAACACCTATATATATCCACCAAAACCATCAATGCAAATCATAGCTGATATATTTGAATTTACGAGCAAAAAAATGCCAAAATTCAATTCCATTTCAATTTCGGGATACCATATTCAAGAAGCCGGCGGCACCGCCGAAATTGAATTGGCATATACCTTGGCAAACGGATTAGAATATATAAGAACAGGGCTTTTGACTGGGATGAAGATTGATGAATTTGCTCCTCGACTATCTTTTTTTTGGGGAATTGGGATGAATCATTTTATGGAAATTGCAAAAATGAGAGCAGGCAGGATGATATGGGCAAAATTGGTTCAGCAATTTGACCCAAAAGACCAGAAATCTTTGGTTTTGCGAACGCATTGTCAGACATCAGGATGGAGTTTGACAGAGCAAGATCCGTTTAATAACGTTGCTCGAACTACGGTAGAAGCGGCAGCAGCTGTTTTTGGTGGGACACAATCTTTGCATACCAATGCGCTGGACGAAGCTATCGCCTTGCCAACGGATTTTTCGGCGCGAATTGCCAGAAATACTCAGTTGTATTTGCAAGAGGAAACCCAAATAACAAAAACCGTAGATCCGTGGGGAGGAAGTTTTTATGTAGAAAGCCTAACCAAATCACTTTATGACAAAGCGATGCAGCTGATAGATGAAGTAGAATCAATGGGGGGGATGACCAAAGCAATAGAAGCCGGGATTCCAAAAATGCGAATCGAAGAAGCAGCAGCCAGAAAGCAAGCCAAAATTGATAGTGCACAAGATATTATAGTTGGTGTTAATGCTTTTAAATTAGATAAAGAAGAAGCATTACATTTTTTGGACGTTGACAATGTGATGGTTAGAAAACAACAAATAGCCAGATTAACTACTTTAAAAAAAGAAAGAAATAATGAAGCCGTATTAAAATCGCTTCAAAAACTGTCACAATGTGCCGCTACTCGTGACGGAAATATGCTAGAAATAGCTATTGAAGCAGCAAGAAATAGAGCTACATTGGGAGAGATAAGCGATGCACTCGAAATAGAATTTGGAAGATATAAAGCAACTATTAAAACATTCAGCGGCGTGTATAGTAAAGAAATAAAAAACGACGAAACTTTTGAAACTGCGAGACAATTAAGTAACATTTTTGCTCAAAAGGAAGGACGAAGACCCAGAATTATGATTGCAAAAATGGGACAAGATGGTCATGATCGTGGTGCCAAAGTTGTGGCAACAGCTTATGCAGATATAGGATTTGATGTTGACATTGGCCCGCTTTTTCAAACACCCGAAGAAGCCGCCAAACAAGCGGTAGAAAATGATGTTCATATATTGGGAATTTCGTCGTTAGCTGCAGGACACAAAACATTGGTTCCTCACGTTATTGAGGTATTAAAAGAGTATGGAAGACAAGATATAATGGTAGTAGTTGGAGGTGTAATACCGAGCAAGGATTACCAATTTTTGTTTGATCAAGGCGTAGTAGCTATTTTTGGTCCTGGCACAAAAATTAGCGAAGCAGCCATTTTGATGTTGCAAATTTTAATTGACGAAAAATAGACTTTTGTTGAAAATATAACAAAAAACATCACTTTTGTGATATAGTAATGATTAAATTTGCAAAAAAATTGTAGTTTGATTGAAAACCAATTTAAAATAAATAAAAAACACACCAATGAAACCAGATTTATTTCAAGCACCAGATTATTATAATCTTGACGAATTATTGACAGAAGAGCACAAATTGGTTCGAGATGCCGCCCGCGAATGGGTAAAAAGAGAAGTTTCGCCAATTATAGAAGAGCATGCGCAGCAGGCGACATTTCCAACAAGCATCATCAACGGATTGGCCGAAATAGGAGCCTTTGGGCCCTATATTCCAACGGAATATGGCGGAGCAGGATTAGACCAAATTTCGTATGGATTGATTATGCAAGAAATTGAAAGAGGCGATTCTGGCGTTCGCTCGACAGCCTCAGTGCAATCATCATTAGTGATGTATCCCATTTGGAAATATGGAAATGATGCACAACGGTTAAAATATTTACCAAAATTAGCTTCAGGTGAATTTATGGGTTGTTTTGGATTGACAGAACCCAATTATGGATCAGATCCAGGAAGTATGATTACAAATTTCAAAGATATGGGTGATCACTATTTGCTAAATGGTGCCAAAATGTGGATATCAAATGCCCCGTTTGCAGACATTGCCGTTGTTTGGGCCAAAAATGAAGAAGGAAGAATACACGGATTGATCGTAGAGCGTGGCATGGCTGGCTTTACAACACCCGAAACACACAACAAATGGTCACTACGTGCCTCGTCAACAGGCGAATTGATTTTTGACAATGTAAAAGTGCCAAAAGAAAATCTATTGCCAAACAAATCTGGGCTAGGCGCACCATTAGGCTGTTTGGATTCTGCACGTTATGGCATTGCTTGGGGTGCGATTGGAGCAGCAATGGATTGCTATGACACCGCATTGCGATATGCTAAGGAGCGCATACAATTTGGCAAACCAATAGCTGCAACCCAATTACAGCAAAAAAAATTGGCCGAAATGATTACAGAAATTACAAAAGCACAATTATTAACCTGGCGATTGGGTGTCTTAAAAAATGAAGGCAAAGCAACAACCGCACAAATATCTATGGCCAAACGCAATAATGTTGATATGGCAATTCATATAGCGCGTGAAGCGAGACAAATTTTGGGTGGTATGGGCATAACCGGCGAATATTCGATTATGCGCCACAGCATGAATCTAGAGAGTGTTATTACGTATGAAGGCACACATGATATTCATTTGCTGATAACCGGGGCAGATATAACCGGAATGCAGGCGTTTAAATAAAAAAGAGGCTGTCAGTGATGACAGCCTCTTTTTTTTGGATAAAAGTATCGAGATTTAAAATTGATCTATTGAGCCCACCAAACCTTTGAAGAATTATTATCTGTTGCAGGAACTAGACCATTAATGCCAAGATTATAATTAGCAACATTCAATGTTAATTCCGATTTTGGATAATTAAACCTTCCTGGTATTACACCAGAATTTAAAAAATCAGTTGCAGGTTTTAAATCGGGAACACTGGTTCTTCTCCACTCAGCCCAAGCATCAAAACCATTTGGGAAAAGCGAAACCCATTTTTCTTCTCTAATTACTTTTAACAAATTAGTAGCGGCATCAATTGCACGTGCAGCAGCGTAATCAGTAGAATTGATTGTAGAAGCTGGAACTAAATTTGTTTTAAGAGATTCAAACGATTTTTTTATTCCAGAGTCTAACATAGATAATGCGTCCTCAGTTGTCCAGCCAAGAGCAGCGGCTTCAGCTCTGTTTAAATAGGTGTAAGCAGAAGAAATTAAACACATTTTAGAATCATTCCCTCTAAGAGCAACATTCATTTGAGAACATACACTAGTAGCTGCCGATATACCTAAAGCGGTAAGAGATGCAGAAGAATAACCATAAGGTAAACCATCTTTGACAATACTATTTGCAAATATAGTAAGCCTAGGGTCATTTGTATGGTTAGATGTTCTATTATAATCTGTTGTAAGACCTTTTAGCGCATCTGTAAACTCACGTGACATTCTATAATCAGTTGAGCGATTTTGAGAAATTGGATTTCTAAAACCTTTAGATGTATCATATACAAACCAAGCTTCATCTGAAACAGACTCTATAACACCATTGGAATTATTTAATGCTTCATTGAATGCAGTAGCAGCTAACTCTGTATTAGCAGGATACTTTTTTGATAATTGTAAGGAAGCCTGTAAAATCACTGAATTTGCAAGTTTTAACCATTTAGATAGATTTTTGCCGTATAAAACATCGCCTGTTGGAGCTAATTCATCTAATTTAATTTTATCTCTACCTTCTTTTAAATCAGACAAAATAGATTTATAAACAATCTCTTGACTATCATATTTTGGATTTAAGGATGCTGCCCCTTTTAAAGCGTCAGAATTAGGTATGTCGCCATAAGTATCAGTAACTCTTTTAAGAATAATAGCTTTAAATATCATTGCTACTCCTATTTGATTGTTTACAGACCCTTGAGCTAATACGGGACCTGTTTGATTAGCGGGATTGCCTACAAAATTAATTATGGTTTGCAAATTCCCTAAATCTTTTTGATAATATTCAGCCCAATCATGAGGCTCTTCTCCATATCTCATTTCAGTTGTATATACAACTTGAGTTTGATATTGTGCATAACAAGTAGTATTTGACTGATAGTCTCTACCAGAATTTGTTGCAAAATCGAGTATAGCACCACTAAGTAATGAGGCTGCATCATATTTTGTTGCTCCATTTATATTATCATTTGTTTCTCCAAAATCTACATCATTGCAAGATGTAAAAAATATAGCTGATAATAATAATGATTTAATAATATTTTTCATTATAATAATTTTAAAGGGTTAATTTTACATTTAATCCGAAACTTCTTGTACCCGGTAATTGGCCACTTTCTCCATAGTTTCCAGACAATTCAGAAGGATCCCAACTATGAATGTTATCATCTGATACAGAAATTAATAATAAATTTCGACCAACAACACCAATTGTTAAACTCTGTATTTGATTTTTAAATAATTTACCTGAAAAAGTGTAAGACAAGTTAATATCTCTTAATTTAAAATAACTAGCATCATGCACGAAAGGCTCTGCCAATTTGTTACCAAAAAATTGCGAAAAATAACTATGTGCATCCACATACGTGTCAACAACTCCTCCTGCAGCGTCAACACCTTTAACATGTACACCTCCATTTTCACCATCGACAGGTGCTAAAGCATTATAAGGTGTGTCTCTTACATTTGCACCTCTATCATTTAATGCAGCGGTTGCTTCTAATAATCCAGATGAGTTGCCCCACATTTCAGAAAGCGAGAAAAATTTACCGCCACTTTGAAAATCAAAAGATGCTGTCAAATTAAGGTTTTTGTATTTAAACGTATTGATGAAACCACCTGTGAAATTTGGTAAAACTGACCCTAAATATTTACCAGATTCAATAGTAAATAACCCTGAAGCGTTCAATATAGGATTTCCATTAGTATCTCTTTTGATACCATTTCCTTTTATTTGACCCCACTCTTTACCTTCTTCATGTACTATTGATACAAAAGCAAAATCATCAGCACCATTGGCATTAGCAAAATCAGAATTTGTACTAATAAATTGGGTAGCGGTTAATCCACGCCCAATTGATTTAACTTCTGTTTTGTTTTTTGCGTAGTTGAAAGCCAAATTCCATTCAAAATCTGACGCTGTGTTTTTCAAAATTGTAGCGTCCAATGATAGTTCTAATCCACTTCTATTTGATTCGCCAGCATTTGTTAAAATTTTAGAGTACAAACTAGAAGTTGGAGTAGAAATTTCTAATATATCATCTTTTCTTGTTTCATTATAATACGTTAAAGATAGACCAAATCTATTTTTAAACATTTTGAGATCAAGTCCAATTTCTTTATTTGTGTTTTCTGGAGCTTTTAATGCAGGATCAACAACAATATTTGAATTGAATGTTGCAGGATTTGAGCCTAAATAAGGTCTGGTAATTTGCAAAACCTGATCCGTTGCTGTTGCGTCAATATCCCCTCCAAGTCTTGCAATACCTCCACGCAATTTACCTGAATTTAAAAAATCTAAATTTAATAATTTATCGAAAACAAAGCTCACACCTGTTGACCAAGTTAAATAACCATTTTTATTGATAGGAGTTCTTGTAACAGGATCTTTGGTAGTTAAAGCTGAATTCCAATCATTTCTGATTGTTCCATCAACATAAAGAATGTCTTTAAAACCAAATGTATTAGTTAAAAATATACTTCTAACATCTTTAGTAAATTCAAATGTATTTGTTGTTGGTGTAATTGAAGCATTACTAAATTGATATACATCTGGAATTAACAATCCCCCAACATCTGTATTAGGATTAATTTCTGTAGAAGATCGATTATAATTTGTTTTTAATATCGAGCCTCCGACAAATCCATCGGTGCTGAAATTATTTACTGATTTCTTGTAATTTATTTTTAATTCATAGTTGCTTTCAACTCTTCCTCTGTGATAAACACCAAAAGCATTCTGCCAATCATTATAGAGTGATGTACCTGCTGATTTTGAAAGTGAGTATGGAAAGGTGTACTTTCTATCATAAATGTTTTGAGATCTTGAGTAAGAAAATTTAGCTGATAAATTATTATTAAACTTATAGGACGGAGAAATATTTATAGATATATCCGTTGGCTTTTGTCTAAATTCATATCTTTCCAAATAGGTGTATGAATTATACCAAAAAGCTGGCTTTTTATAATCACCACCCTCGGTTGCATAGTAGTCTGGTCCCCACCAATTCCAAGAAGCATGATATCCATCAGGAGTTTCCAAATTTCGTAATTCTTTTAATTTGCTCACATCTAAATCACGACCAAACCAAGAGTTAAAAGAACCTGTAGTTTGATTTCCATAAGAATCATCAAATTCTCCTAAAATATTTCCTGCTGTGACATTTACAAAAGCATCAACATTGAATTTATCAGTTAATTGTGCTGAAAAACTTGAATTGATATAATGTCTCATTATTTCAGTATTAGGTGTAATACCATTTTGATTTAAGTTTGAGTACGAAAATCTAGCAGAATATTTATCAGAGCCTCCGCTTACAGCAATCGAATTTTTTCTTGTTACACCAACATCAAAAAAATCTTTGATGTTGTTATTTTGCGCAACATATTTGGCGGTACTTCCGTAATATGAGCTACCTTTCCACCACGAATACCATGGAATATAATCTTGACCGTCAAATTTTGGTCCCCAACTTTCATCAGCATAGTTATTTTCGCCAACTAAATAACGCTTTCCTTGAAATACAGACCATTCAGGAAGATAATCAGCATTTGCAGCAAAATCAAAACTTCCAAAAGACGCATCACCATCATAACCCTGACCGTATTGGTTTTGATATTTTGGAGTATAAGCTACTTTATCAAAAACCATTGCGCTACTGATCTCAACTGACAATTTTTTGCTCCCTTTTTTTGAAGTCATCAATATAACACCAAATTCAGCACGTTGTCCATAAAGCGCTGTTGCATTTGCTCCTTTCAAAACACTTATATTAGCAATATTTTCCATATCTACCGAATTGGCATCTACATAAACTCCGTCTAATACATAAAGTGGATCTTTATCAGCTGATAAACTTAAGGCTCCTCTAAGCCTAATTTTCCCAGTTGATCCTAATTTAGACCCGGCTTGACCATTAATTTGAACGCCGGCAATTTTACCAGCCAATGCAGCTTTAACATCAACAGCCTGTGTGATATTTAGCTTTTCTGCTGTAATTTGTTGAACAGCGTGTGTTACTTTTTTAACGTCTTTTTTTACACCTAAAGCCGTAACTACAACTGCCTCTAACTCAACTGCGGTTTCTACCATTTTTACAACCATTCCGTTTGTTGCAGGCTGTTGAATAGTTTTCATTCCCGTAAAAGTAAATACTAAAATCTGCCCCTTTTCAGCATCGATTTTAAATTTACCATCCATGTCTGTTTGGGTACTTTTTGTACCTTTACTAATTGTAACATTTACTCCAGGTATTGACATACCTAATTGATCTGTTACAACTCCCGATACAGTTTTCTCTTGTGAAAAAGAAACCTGCATCACTAACGCTATTATAAGCGTTGAAATCCATTTGAATTTTGATCTCATATTTAAATTATTTGAATTAGTTATCCTGCAAATTTCATTATATAATTTTAATAAAACAAATATTTGACAGATTATTTTAACTTTAACACAAAAAGAAATGTTAAAGAGCAAAAAAATAAAAAAATTAAATTAAATTAAACGCCTGAAAATCAGCGTAATGGACTATTTGATAAAATTGTTGAAACAAATGTAAGAAAAAACTTGTTATTTACTGCGTTGGCAAAGCTTAATTAATATGTAAAATTTGTAATAAAAAAGCAAAATCTCCAAATTTTCCATATCTTTACGCCATGAATGAATCTCAAATTTTTGGCATTAGAGCCATTATAGAAGCCATACAAGCTGGCACTGCTGTTGACAAAGTCTTTATCCAAAAAGAAATAACCGGCGAACTGATGAAAGATTTGATGAAGGTTTTGAAACGAGCCAACATCAATTTTTCTTATGTACCTGTCGAAAAACTAAATCGACTGACACCAAATAACCATCAAGGAGCCGTAGCAAGCATCTCGCCTATAGGTTTTATGGAATTAGAACATTTGATAGAGGCTACTCTTGAAGTTACAAAAACACCTTTGTTTTTAATTTTAGACCAAATATCTGACGCTCGAAATTTTGGTGCTATTATTCGCACCGCAGAATGCACAGGCGTTAACGGCATTATTATTCAAAAATCTGGTGCAGCACCCGTCAATGGCGATACCGTAAAAACTTCGGCAGGCGCAGTTTTTAATATTCCTATTTGTAAAGTGGAGCATATCAAAGACGCTATTTTCTATTTGCAAAGTTCTGGTGTTCAGACTGTTGCAGCAACCGAAAAAACTGATGTGAATTTGTATGACATTGATTTGAAAATTCCATTAGCAATTATAATGGGGTCTGAAGACCGAGGTATTAACCCGTCTGTTCTAAAAATTGTAGATCACAAAGCCAAATTGCCGCTTTTTGGGAATATTGGTTCTTTGAATGTTTCTGTTGCGGCTGGTGCTTTTTTGTATGAAGTGGTAAGACAAAGATTATAAATTAAATTTGTTTATATAAACGCTATATCTACATCATCCTTAAAACTGAAATATCCATGATCTGTAATAATTACATGGTCAAAAACAACAATTTCAAGCAAATTTCCTGCTTCAATCATGGTTTTAGTAATTCTGATATCGGCTTGGCTTGGTTCTAGTTTTCCTGAAGGATGGTTGTGTACCAATACAACTGCAGAGGCATTTATTTCTATTCCTTTTTTGAAAATCATTCTAACATCCGCCACTGTTCCTGAAATTCCACCTACGCTTAATTTTGATTTAAATAAAAACTTTGAAGCTTGATTGAGATAAATTACCCAAAATTCTTCGTGAGGCAAATCGCCCAACAAAGGTTGCATCATTTCGAAAACTTGCTTGCTGCTCGAAATAATTTTTACTAAAGCTGCATCTTCAACTCGGCGACGGCGACCTAATTCCATTGCCGCTGCAATAGAAACTGCTTTGGCATCACCAATTCCTTTAAATTGCATCAAATCTTTCAAAGCCATTTTGCCCAACAAATTGAGGTTGTTGTCAACCGATGCCAAAATTCTTTTGCTCAATTCAACGGCACTTTCGTCACGATTGCCAGACCCTATAAGAATTGCAACCAGCTCGGCATCACTCAAAGACGACTTGCCTTTGAGCATCATTTTTTCACGGGGCTGATCGTCTTCAGCCCAATGTTTAATTGAAAAATTATTTTCCACCTCAAGTGTTTTATGTGTTTTCTATTCGTTTTTTCAATTCCTCAAAGTTCAAACCTCCATAGTTGCCAGAACTCATCAACAAAAGAGCCGTATTTTCAAACTCTAAATCAAATAAAAAGCTTTTAAAAGCTATTGGATTCGTAAAAATAATCAAATCTTCACGGTCAAAAGCATTTGCAATTTGTAGATACGAAACCTCGTCTAATTGTTTGATTTTGACAGCGTCTGGCGAATAAAACACAACTGCTTTGTCTGCAAATTGAAGCGCATCACGATATTCTATCAAAAAATCTGCATTCAAACTACTGTAAGTATGCAGCTCTAAACAGGCTATTAATTGTCTGTTCAAAAACTGTTCTTTTACTGCTTTTGTGGTTGCGGCAACCTTGCTTGGCGAATGGGCAAAATCTTTGAAAGCTACGGTTGTATTGCTTTCTGCAATTTTTTCTAATCGTTTTGAGGCTCCTTTGAAACTAGCGATAGCCTCAAAAAAATCGGCCTCATCTACACCCATGTTTTGACAAATCCATTTGGCACCTGCAAGATTGTTTAGATTATGTGCCCCAAAAACCGATATTGGCATATCTCCTTCTGGTGTATCAAGTAGCGTAACGCCGTTTTCAACTTTATAATTTGGAGTGTGGTAGGCTAATTTTCTGATAGGGTTTGTAGCGGCGTCTGCCACTTTTTTTACAATTTCATCTTCGTCATTATAAACCAAAATACCACCATTAGTGATCATCGAAACAAAAATTTCAAATTGAGAGACATAATTTTCAAAAGTTGGAAAAACATTGATATGATCCCACGCAATTCCAGAAATAAGGGCGATATTGGGTTTGTATAAATGAAATTTTGGTCTCAAATCTATTGGCGACGACAGGTATTCGTCGCCCTCGAGCACTATAAAATCATTTTCGTTCGTAAGGTGAACCATTGTATCAAATCCTTCAAGCTGTGCGCCAACCATATAATCGACCGCAATATTATGAAAGTGCATCACATGCAATATCATTGCGGTAATTGTGGTTTTTCCGTGAGAACCTCCAATGACAACGCGGGTTTTGTGTTTGGATTGTTCATACAAAAATTCGGGATAGGAATAAATTTTCAGACCCAAATCTTTTGCTTTCAACAACTCGGGATTATCGGCTTTGGCGTGCATTCCTAAAATAATAGCGTCAATATTTGAAGTGATTTTGTCTGGAAACCAACCTAAAGATACTGGCAAAAGTCCATTTCTTTCTAATCTCGATTTTGAAGGTTCAAAAATGGCGTCGTCGCTACCAGAAACCTCAAAACCTTTGGCATGCAACGCCAACGCCAAGTTGTGCATAGCACTCCCACCAATCGCAATAAAGTGTGTTTTCATAAATTTTGGTATAGTAACAGCATAACTGTTGTTTTATTTTTCAAATTGTGCTTTTAATTTTTTGGCCTTTTCAATGTCTTTAATTTTTACTGCATACAAATCATAGAGCTTCTGGAAGGTAAATTTTGACTTTCCGATTTCAAAAGCCATTCTATATCTTTTTTCGGCATTGTCAAACCTACCAAAAAACTCCTCGATATGACCCTTTGCCACATAGCCATCAACAGGCGACAGCCTCATAATTTCGTCTGCATACTTATTGGCTTTTGGCTCACTACCGCCCACAAAACCTGGAAGTTGAATATATAATTCTATCAAAGCCATTCGAGATTCGATAGAGTTTGGTTTTAGCAAAATGGCCGTTTCAAAGGCTTTTCGTATTTTTGGAATATTGCGCAAACCTAAAAGCTTGTTGCCATCCTTTGTTTTCAAAGCCAATGCGCCACCATATTTGTAATGATAATTTGATTCTGATGGCCGAAGGGTTTTTAATCTTGTATAATAAAAAATCGCCTTATCCCACTCTTTCAAATTGCCATTTATGTCTCCTAAATATTCTAAAACTTTGAGATTATTGGGGGTTTGTTTTAACTCCAACTCAAAATAAGGCTGTGCCAATTCAAACTTTTGTTGGTTAAAAAGTGTGATTGCTTTTTCTAAATTGTTTTGAGAAAACATCAAAAATGGAAAAAATATAAATAGTAGCAATTTCATTTTTCAAAAATAATAAAATCATAACAGTTGCAAATGCTTTTCTTGATTTCTTTTTAAAATAAAAAAAATAATTACATTTGTAAAAAAAAGACATGATTACCAGCATCGATCAATTGGATTTTCAAAAAACATATTCGTATGCCGATTATTTGTTGTGGCAAATTCAAGAAAGGTTAGAGCTTTTTAAGGGTAAAATTTTCAGGATGAGCCCCGCGCCTAGCACTTTTCATCAAAGAGTTTCATTGAATATAACATTATTATTTGGGAATTTTTTCAAAAAACATTCTTGCCAACTGTTTGCTGCTCCGTTTGATGTTCGGCTTTTAGACAAAAAAAAATCCACTTTGGATAAAGATATTTTTACAGTAGTTCAGCCAGATTTGTGTGTGATTTGTGATCCAAACAAACTAGACGAGCGAGGTGCTTTTGGCGCACCAGATCTGGTGATTGAAGTACTTTCGCCAGGCAATTCCAAAAAAGAAATGAAATACAAATTCGACCTTTATCAAGAGGCCGGCGTGCTGGAATATTGGATTGTAAACCCTGCAGACCGAACCTTGTTTATATACCAACTTCGGGATCTAGAATTTGTGGGTTTGCACCCACTTATTGACGAGGATGTTGTAAAAAGTCCTTTGTTTCCTGAATTGGATTTTGTTTTGGGCGAAATTTTTGAATAAAAAAAATCCGACTTTAGATCGGATTTTTTTTACAGTTGATATTTTTTACTTTACCAATGTCATTTCGTCAACAATATGTTTGGCATTTGAAAAATTTTCAATTACCCAAAGTACGTATCTAATATCGACATTGATGGTGCGTTGCAGCTTGCTATCAAAAATCACATCGCCGGCCATGGCTTCAATGTTTCCGTCAAAAGCAAGTCCGATTAGCTCGCCTTTTCCGTTTAGGACTGGCGATCCCGAGTTGCCGCCTGTAATATCATTATTTGTCAGAAAGTTAACGTGCATCGAACCATCTTTGTCTGCAAATCGGCCATAGTTTTTGTCTTTGTTCAAATCTATGAGTCGGGTAGGTAGGTCAAATTCTTCGTCTCCTTTTTTATATTTTTTTACCATGCCGTCCATAGTAGTATAGTTGTTGATGGTGGCATCATTTTTAGGATTTGCAGGTAGGGCGCATACTTTTCCGTAGGTAAGTCGCAAGGTCGAATTGGCATCGGGATATTTGATGGCACCAATTTTGGATTCGCGAAGGCCTTCTACTAATAATCTGTATGATGCTCCAAAATCATTTTGAGCTTTTGAAATTTCATCTGATTTTGAATTAAAATGCGCTACTAAATCTGTAGAAAGACTGTATATTGGATCGTTTGAAAGCAAGGTTTCGTTTGGTAATTCTAAAAAGGCTTTTATTTTTTCGATAGAGGTTAGAAAGCTCAAATCGATAGCTGCGTTTACATATTTTGAAAAATCGTTGTTGTTTGTTGCGCCAATTTTGGCTACCATTGGAGCGATTTTATATCCTTCGGATTTTGTTGCATACAATTGTAGTTGTGCTGCCAACAAATCTTTTTCGGCTGGTAAATACAAATCTTCACAAATCTTGGTTGCCATTGCGGTGATTGTAGGTTTCAGTTCGGCTTGTTTTGCGGGATCTGCTTTTACATAATTGTCTAGTTGTTTGCCCAAAGTTCTGGCGATTCCACCAAAGGCGGTGGTTCTAAAAAGTTGTTGGATGTAGTTGTCGTGTCGTGATTTTTCGTTGGTAAGGCTGTAATAGCGGTTGATATTGGCGATTACATTCCCGTATTTTTCGACGTTTGCTTTTTTGTGTGCCCATTTGTCAAATTTGGCTTCTTGAATGGCTTTTGATTGAGCGGTTCCAAATTTTGATAGGGCATCTATCATGCCTTGCCTGTTTTTCCAATAGTTTGCAGTAGAAGCTAATTTTGAGGCATATACCAAATTGACTTCGTCGCTTTTGTCCATATATTTCTTCATATTATCCATCCCTGTTTTGGCACCTTCGACCCAGGCTGGATAGGCAAATTTTACATTTTGCTCGATTCCGCCTGCGGGCATCCAACGATTTGTGCGGCCTGGATATCCTAGGATCATAGCAAAATCACCTTCTTTTACTCCGCCCAAATTTACAGGCAAATAGTGTTTTGGTTGCAGTGGCACGTTGTTTTCTGAGTAGTCAGCTGGATTGCCATCTTTGTCTGCATATACTCTAAACATCGAAAAGTCTGCGGTATGTCTAGGCCATTCCCAATTGTCTGTATCGCCACCAAACTTGCCCAAGTTTTCGGGTGGTGTGCCTACTAATCTTACGTCTTTATAGTCTTGATAAACAAAATAATAATATTCGTTTCCTTGAAAAAATGGTCTGACGGATACGGTATATTTGCCGCCTTCGTTGTTTTCTTTTTCGATCAAAGCAATTTCCTTATTAATGGCTGCTTCACGCTCCAACTCGGTCATTTTGTTGTTGGTTACGGCTAATATTCGTTTTGAAACGTCATCCATTCTTACAAAAAAACGAACATATAAACTGGCTGGTTTTTTCTCGGAAGCACGATTTTCTGCCCAATAACCGTCTTTCAGTAGGTTTTTTTCGGGAGTTGATAGCTCGGCTATTGCGTCATAACCGCAGTGGTGATTGGTTAATACCAATCCGTCTTTTGAAATTATTTCGGCGGTGCAGCCGCCGTTAAATTGTACGATGGCATCTTTTAGGCTATGGTTGTTGATGCTATAAATTTCGGCTGATGTGAGTTGCAAACCCATTTTTTGCATATCGCGATGGTTTAATCTTTCAAGAAACATCAAAAACCACATGCCTTCGTCTGCTTTAACGCTGGCTGGCAAAAGAAGTATCGTTGTGAGTAGGGATAGGATTATTTTTTTCATAGTATTTTTTTTTAGAACTGCGAATATAAAATATTTTTTAGAAAAAATTATATTTTTGATAAAATTGGTTGCGTATTTAGGTGTTTTATTATCAAATGTATCAGAATACAGGTGTTAATACTAAATATGAGTAGTTACTAGCCCAGATAGTAGTGGAAATCCTTTTGTAAAAAAAGCTATTTTTTTGCTGCTTTTGCAGAGCGACCAAAGGAAGCTCCTGCAAAGGCTTGCAAAAAAAGCTTTTTGCGCAAAAGATTGAAACGGATAGCTGGATTGGCTTCAAAAAAAAAGAAAAAAAAACTGCCCTTTCGAGCAGTTATAAATTTTAGTGACCTCCGTCTGCTTGTATGGCATCGACGTCTATATCTTGTTTTTGAAGGATTCCCTTGACGGCAAAACCATAAAAAGCGAGATAGGCGAAACAGAAAACGGGGATAATATAGGATTCGTGTATGCCTATAATGTCTGACAATTTGCCTTGCAAAGGTGGGATGATGCCGCCTCCCAAAATCATCATCACCAAGAATGCAGATCCTTGTGAGGTATATTTTCCAAGGCCAGTGATGGCTAACGAGAAGATGGCTGGCCACATAATACTGCAAAATAATCCGCCACTAATAAAGGCGTAAATGGCGACTTGACCAGTAGTGAATAGGCCAATAATCATAGCCAACATTCCCATTAATCCAAAAATCATAAGGGTTTTTGCGGGTTTGTCTTGTCCTAAAAAGAAACCAGCTATTTGAAAGGCTACAACGGCTGCGTATGCATATAATGGACCAACGTCTAGGCCAGATACATGGTTTACAAAAAGCACTACGCCAAAAGCGATGTAGGGAATAATGATGAGCAAAATTTTGCGCAGACTGTTTGATGGATTAAAGACAGATATGGCACCTGCCCAACGGCCGATCATCAAACTGCCCCAATACATGGAAATATATGGCGCCAAATCTGACCCTGAAATGGAGCCAAAAGCACTGGTGTTTAGCAATTCTCCTAAGTTGCTTTGAATGGTAACTTCGACACCAACATACGTAAAGATACCAAGCATCCCGAGTACTAATTGTGGGTATTTCATAGCGCCCCAACCTTCTGGATTTTTTTGTGCTGATTTATTGGCATACAAAAGTCCAAAAATGACAATAAATAGTGACAAAATGGTCAATTGGAGACCGAGTGTGTCCACTTCTGAGCCTTTGTTTGTGATAAATTTGCTAATAAACTCTGGGTCTTCATAGCGTGAAAAAATGTAACCAAAAACGACTATTAATAATAGCGTGATGGTAATCAATGTTTTCATGGCTTTGCTTGCTGGCTCAAAGGTGTCGTCTGATTTGCCTGAGGGTAATTTTTTGGAGAAATAAAATAGTCCTGCTGCTAA
>JANNBA010000064.1:0-1525 GCA_031384845.1 Bacteroidota bacterium | reverse complement strand
AATGACAATACCGACCGTACTCGCATGATGGCACCAAAAGCATTGGTACGCACCCGCAAATGGGCGTTTTCTCGCAAAAATTCGAGGGAATGTTTTTTGGGTTGCATCGGAAATTTTTCGGCATCAGAATCGCCCAAAATTTCTAAATGACGCACTTGAATTTCATATTTTTGCCCTGCGCCTTGGCTTTCTGTTAGCATTCCGCTTACGGCAATTGCAGCTCCTGTTGTGATGCGTTTGAGCAGCTCGTCTGGGGTGTTTTCAAAATCGACAACGCATTGAATGTTGTTGATTGTCGAGCCATCATTGAGGGCAATAAATTGGTTGTTTCTGAAGGTGCGCACCCAACCTTTGGCCACAACATCACTGATGCTGCCATCGCTCGAGAGCAAATCGATTACTTTGGTATGTTTCATTTTAATGGATGATTTTATTTTTTTTATTCTAAAAAGAAAGTGCAAATATAATCGATTTTTTTGAATAGTATCCCACCTATATAAACCATTTGTGTCCATTTTGTTTGTAATATTGAAAACAAATACCGTATTTTTGAAAAAAATTTAAGACTAGAAAAAGTAAAACAATTACTATGAAAAAAAATTACAATTTATTGATTCCGAGATCCATTTTTATGGCTTTCTTGTTGCTATCTTGCTTCCAAATGAACGCTCAAGATACCATTGCAAAGCCAAAAGAACAAAGTGAATTTAGAAAGAAACTCCAGTTTGGTGGCGGATTAGGTCTTAATTTTAGTGGTGGTACCAATGTGAGTTTTTCGCCAAACGTGATTTACAATGCCAACAAATATGTGTCTTTTGGTGCGGGACTTCAAACCAGCTATGTGGCCACCAAAAACTTCAAAAGCAGCTTTACGATTGGTGCCAATCTCACGGCATTGGCAAATCCGTTCAAATTTTTGCAAATGTCATTCGAGTTTGAACAACTGCGTTCCAACAGCGTTTTAGAAAACACGCCAGACAAAATCAAAGTCAACGCCTGGGATACCGCTATGTTTTTGGGCGGAGGAATTAGGATAAAAAATTATACAATTGGTGCCAAATACAATTTTTTGTACAACGAAGAAAAGAGTATTTATAGCAGCGCAATGATTCCATTTGTAAGGGTTTATTTGTAAAAACAATGGTGCCATTTGTCAACATTCATACCCATTTTCAAACCAATCAACAAGACGTTTTTGAGGTGGTTAATCAATCTCCAAATCAACAAAACAAAGATATAGATCACTTTTCTATCGGCATACATCCGTGGCATATTGAACCTGAGAAAGTGTCGTTTGAATTGCAATTATTACGTCAAACGCTTTCGCAACACAACTGTTTTGCACTTGGCGAATGTGGATTAGACAAACGAATAGCGACCGAATTTGAAACACAAATCAATATTTTTGAACAGCAATTGTGTTTGGCACAAGAATTTCAAAAACCAGTAATTTTGCATTGTGTCGCCGCTTTTGAAGAAATAATACAGCTCAAAAACAAACTAAAAATTACGGTGCCAATGATCA
>JANNBA010000214.1:0-8609 GCA_031384845.1 Bacteroidota bacterium | reverse complement strand
GGAATAGCGTAGTGAACGTGTAAGAGTTCGATTTTATACAATTTCACCATGTCAACTAATTTACTCGAAAGTGCTAGTTCATAAGGTTGATAATGAAAAAGTGGGTATTCAGGAACGTTAACTTCGTGATAGTGCACGTTTGGATTTAAAAGAGCTAATCGAACGGGCTGTCTGTACGTTATAAAATGAATTTCGTGTCCGCGATGTGCCAATTCTAAACCCAATTCGGTAGCTACAACACCACTACCGCCAAAAGTTGGATAACAAACAATTGCAATTTTCATTTTTTGTTTTTAATGATACGAAGGTAGTTATTTTGAATTTGAATTTAAAATATTTTTGTGAACAGAACAAAATTTTTAGATTTTGAATGTTACCAAGCCATAATCCATTTCAAAGATTTGTCCAGAAATAGCATTTGCATTTTTAGAAATCAAAAAATCGACCATATTTGCAACTTCCTCCGGGTCTAAATATTTTTTCAAAGGGTGGCGTTCTACCATCATTTCTTTCATTCTATCGTTTCTTAAAATTGAAGCCGATAAAGGGGTTGCAGTGATTGTAGGTGCAATAGCATTTACTCGAATATGGGGTGCCAACTCTGCCCCAAGGGATTTTACCAAACCCTCGACACCTGATTTTGCAGTAGCAACACTCGCATGATATGGCATGCCTAGCTTGGCGGCTACCGTACTAAATAGCACTATCGAAGGTTGTGTTGCTTGTTTGAGTTTTGGTAAATATTTTTGAATTGATTTTACTGCACCAATAACATTGATTTCAAAATCATGTCTAAAATCATCAACTGTAAGACTCATAATTGGCTTTAGATTTATAGAGCCAGGGCAATATATCAGGTGGTCAATATATTCAATATCAGGCAAATTGTCTTTCAGAATATCTATATCATGGTGATGTAGCATTTGGTTTGAAATCGCTGGTCTTGTGCGCGATAGGTTAATAACAGTATTGTTGTTTTGAAGTTGCTGTTTTAAAACCTCCAAGCCTATACCACTGCTCCCTCCTATTATCAGAATGTTTTTCATAATTATCTTTTTGAAATTTTGTTTTGTGAAATGTTTTTTTGTGCGGTACATTTGAAATTACCTACCATGAATATTCTTTTTTTTAAATGTTTTGTTTGTCGGCCTTGAACGCGCTCTCGCCACATTTTGAAGCTCGATAGTTTCATTTCGCGGCGCATCAAATCGATTACTTGCTGTTCTTTTATGCCAAACTGTTGTAGAATTGCATCAAAAGTAGTGCGGTCTTCCCATGCCATTTCTATAATTCGATCTTTAATTTCGTCTGTAAAATCTATTTTGGATTTCATTTGAGCTTCATTATTGTGAAATTGTTTTGCAAATATAAGTTTTGTTTAACATTTATTATAAAAAATTAAACAAAACTTTAATATTTTTTAATAAAATATACTTTGAAAAAAATAAATCGGTTTGAATCTTGAAAAAATGAAGATATTCTTTTGATGTATCGATTGAATCTATTATATATACCTATTTTTAGAAAAGTCTTGAAAACGCTAAAAGTCTAAAATCGCCCCGATGCAGCGGCATCCTTTTTGGATTTTCTTTTTCAGAAAATCCAAAAAGATATAGCGTGCAGCGGGACAGCTGCCGTGCTGGACGAATGGGTGTGCGCCAAAAAAATGATTTGAAAAAGGGATTGTTTTAGAGATAATGTTGTAAAACCGCAAAAAAAGCTGCAAATTTGTAAAAAAAAATTATGCCGCAAGTTTCAAACAAGGGAAAATTGATGCCCGAATCTCCGATAAGAAAGCTAGTGCCGTTTTCTGAAATTGCCAAAAATAAGGGTTATAAAGTGTATCATTTGAACATTGGTCAGCCGGATATAAAATCGCCAAAAGTAGCAATTGATGCGGTAAAAAGCGTTGATTTGGAGGTTTTGGAATATAGTCATTCTGCGGGTTTTGAAAGTTATCGCAAAAAGCTAGCTTTGTATTACAAAAATCACGATATTAATGTTGATTATCAAGATATTATAATCACCACGGGGGGTTCTGAGGCATTGTTATTTGCGATTGGAAGCACGATGGACGATGGTGACGAAGTGATTATTCCAGAGCCATTTTATGCCAATTATAATGGGTTTTCGGCGGCAAATGGTGTCAAGGTTGTGCCTGTTATTTCGAGTATCGAAACTGGTTTTGCACTTCCTGCGATTTCGGATTTTGAAAAATTAATTGGTCCAAAAACAAGGGCGATTATGATTTGTAATCCTTGTAATCCAACGGGATATTTGTATTCAAAAACCGAGATGGAGCAACTTGCAAACTTGGTCAAAAAGCACGATTTATTTTTGATTGCAGACGAGGTTTACCGTGAGTTTCGATATGATGAGGACTTGCATTTTTCTGTAATGAATTTTCCAGAAATTGCTCAAAATGCAATTATGATAGATTCAGTTTCAAAACGTTATAGTATGTGTGGGGCTAGAATTGGTTGTATTGTTTCAAAAAACAAAGAGGTAATGCAGGCAGCAATGAAGTTTGCGCAGGCGAGATTGAGCCCGCCAACGTTGGAGCAAATTGCTGCCGAAGCGGCTTTGGACACGCCTCAGCGTTATTTTGACGATGTTATTTTGGAGTATCGTGAGCGACGTGACACATTGATATTTGAACTCAATCAAATAGAAGGTGTGATAGTAACTGTGCCAAAAGGTGCTTTTTATTGTATTGTGCAGCTGCCTGTTGCTGATGCTGATGATTTTGCACAGTGGCTTTTGGAGTCTTTTCATTGGAACCAAGAGACGCTGATGGTGGCGCCTGCGGCAGGGTTTTATGCTACTGCCGGTGCAGGCAAAAGCGAGGTTCGGATTGCTTATGTGCTCAAAAAAGAGGATTTGGTTCGGAGTGTTTTGATTTTGAAAGAAGCTTTAAAAGTTTATAAAAAATAACTATTTTTCCTATAACTTATACATTCTTTTTGCCAGAAAAAAATTCGTAACAAATACTGCTAAAACTCCCCCAACAGAAATACCAAAAAAACTCGAGAATTGGTAAATTTCCTAAAACAGTTATGCCAAGTTTGGTATCTTTGAGTAGCCAGTATTTTTGCCAAAAATGTGATGAAATAATTTGAAATAGCAAAATATAAACAGGCATTATAATAATTAAAAGTAAAATTCCCGAAATCAATGCTTTGTTGATCAAATCTTGTCTCAAAAAAACAATTATAATAGTGAATATCAAAAAAATTATAGGGCTGATTATCATAGAATTAAAACCCATTTTTATAAAAACCAACATCAGAAAAACGCCGATTGCAAATAGTGTAAAAAAAAGTTTTTTATTTGGTTGAACCGCTTTTTGATATTTTTTGTTAAAAATAAAATTGTACCAATTCATGGATATACCTATCAAAAAGAAACCTACAAAAAAATCTTCGATCGTGTATTGCAAATTACCAAAAAGAGTTGGTGGCTGCCAATAATCAGTATAATACCAATATTCTGCCATTTCAGCCGCAATTCCGCCAAGGAAACTCGCCTTTAAAATTCGTTTTCTTTCTTCGGTTTTTTTATAAAAAATAATAACCCAAAAGGGCATTAAGTATAAGGCGAGCAACAAATAAATATATTGATCCATATTAATATTAAAAAAAAGCTTCCTTTAAAGAAGCTTTTTTTAGAATTTATCTTTTTAAAGTAAAATGTGATTTAAACAATTTGTTTTCAGCGTTTTCGATATAATCAATTGTAAACCAGTAATCATCTGCTAATGCCGGTTTTCCTAGATAATTTCCATCCCATCCATAACCTGTTGAGCTTATTTGTTTGACCAACTTTCCAGATCGGTCAAAGATATATATTTTGGCGGCTGATTGAAAGTTAAGCGCCGATATATTCCAAAAATCATTTATACCATCAGCGTTTGGCGTGAAGAATTTTGGAAAACCAACAACTCTAATCGATGCCGGCCTTGCTTCATCACAGGCTTTTGTATCTCTCACCCGAATTTGATGTTCACCCATTGAAACGCCTTCAAATACATTACTGTTTTGAAAAGGTCCAAAATCAATGGCATATTCATAGTCGCTTCCTATTGGTAAAACGCTAACAAAAACGGTTGCATTTTCATCAAAATAATTGCTTACAACCTCGGCAGACATACTTTTTGGTGGTACAGATTGAGTTATTTTTGCCATATCTTTTCGGCTACAACCTGAAATTTTGTTGGTGATAATGACATAAAAACTTCCCACTTCGTTTGCATCAAAACCGCTTTGTGTTGCACCAGCAATAATTCCGGTTGGTCCAAACCATTGAAAATCATAATCAACAGGATTGAGATTTGTTTCTAATCGAAAAGTTTTTAAAACGGCTCCAGAAGTTGCATCTACACAAATAAATCCGTCTTGATCCAAATTTGAATCAGGAATATTATTTACGCTTATAGTAGCAATATTTGAATAAAAATTGGTGCAACTTGGTAAATTATTGGTCGAAATACTCACCAATTGATAGGTTGCATCAGATTTTATAATTCCTGTAGAAAGAATATAATCTCCAGACGAATTAAGAGTTATGCTTTGATTTTTTCCAGCGTTTAGAGTATAAACTACAATCGAATTTGGGGTTCCTCTAAAAATAATTTCCCCTTTTGATCCAGCGCAAATGGTATTTGCAGAACCAGGATTTATGGTAACAACAGGAAGTGGATTTACAACAATAGTAGCTACAGAAGAAGTGATTTTCTGACAAGAATCACTACTAATCACGCAAGTATATTTACCAGAATTTAAAACTACAGCATTTAAAATATCTAAATTTTGATTCGTTTCACCAATAATTGGATTTCCATCAAAATTCCATTGATAGCTTACGTTTGTACCGCCAAGAGTTGCAATATCCAAATGGACATCTTCGCCTGCACAATACTGATTTGTAGTAGGTTGTGTTGCAATTGTTGGTGCGATATTTATGGTTACAATCGTTGCGGTTGAAGCTACTGCAGGGCAATTTCCGTTTGATACCAAACAGATATAAGAGCCACTATCGGCTTGCTGAGAAATTAAAATTTCTAAATCTTTTGTCAAAGCCGTTGCATTTGATGTCAAATTGACGCCGTCTTTTTGCCATTGATAGGTAAGCCCAATTCCAGTTGCTGCAACACTCAAACTGAATTTTTCGCCAGAACATTTTGACAAAGTTGACAAAAGTGGCGCAACTACAGGAATGTCTTTTACGGTCACAATCGAACTTCCGTCAGTAGTGATTGAAGGCAAGCAATTGCCAGAAATTTCGCAAGTATAAATACCTGTTTTTGTCAAATCAACCCCCAAAATAGAGAGTTGATTGGTTTGCGATGAAGGGTTTCCAGAGATTGAAACACCGTTGTATTTCCACTGATAGTTCAAGTTTGTTCCGGTTGCAGATACATTTAGAGTGAGATTTTCGCCAGAACAGAGATTGGTAACAATAGGTTGTGATACAATTCGAGGCAATTCATCAACAGTAATTTGGGCTGCGGTTGTCAATTTTGACCCGCAAATGTCAGATACCAAACAAGTATAATTGGAGGTGTCATTCAAGGAGAGCGTTGGGAAAAATAAAATTGGAGATGTTTGCCCCACGATATCGATTCCGTTTTTCTTCCATTGGTAAGTCAAGTTATTTCCCGTTGCCGCAATGCTCAAATTTAGGTTTTTTGATTCGCACAAAGTTTGGGTTTGCAAACTCAAATCATTAAATAATATTTCAGGAAAGACAGTTAATATTGCCGGAGTTGTAGGTTGTGTTGTCAACGCAACAGGGCACGAACTACCAATTACGCATCGAAAAGCATCATTATTATTGGCATAATTTACTGCAAACTGATATGTTGATAGATTTGCTCCTGCAATATCTACATTGTTTTTTTGCCATTGATAGGTAATATCGGTTCCGGTTGCTGTTGTACTAAAAGTGACCAATTCGTTGTGGCATTTTGTGGCATTTTGTGGCATCGATGTAATACTAATCAAGGGTTTGGTATTAATATTGACGGTATTTGGCAAACTAAAATTGCTACAAGTTGTTACATTATTTACAGCACTAATTATAGAAAAAGTATTAGTTGGAAGCGTTAATATTGGAGTAGCCACCATAAAAGGATTCGTCAACATCGTAAAAGTATAATTTGAGGTTCCATCAGAATAGGTAATCACGTCGCCAATTGTTCCTGTGAAAATCAAATTTCCTGAAGTGCCAAAACAAACATCGGCAAACTCTGCTACCATAGAAACTGAAGGAGTAGCATTTGCACTCACCACACTCTGCTGATTTAAAAGTGTCTGCACACAAGGTGAAACACCCGTGATTGTTGCTGTTTCTAATTTAAAAACATAATTTCCAAGTGCTGAATCAAGATTTGGTGTTTGAATAAAACCATCTCCATTAATATCTAACACAACAGCTGTTCCATTCAAAACGCCATTTATGCTATATTGAATTTCAGCATTTGGGGTGCCTTGAATTGCAATTGAAGTCGATGTGCCATTACAAACCGAAGGGGTTATTGGCTGAACATTTGCCGAAGGCGCTCCAACCAAAATTGTAAGTTGATTATTTATAGGAACTATAAAACTCGGACTTGAAAAAGATACACTTATTAAATTAAAAACCATATTGGTAGATCCTGCAACAAATGGTAAAGTGAATTGATTTGATGCGTCTATGAGTTGTGTTATGTTTGTGCCACCATTATTATATACAATAGTAGATCCTGCATTTGCAGTAAAAACAATTGCACTGCTCGCACCCACACACAAACTTGATGGACCGCTCATAGAAGCCTTTGGTTTTGCCAAAACGGTCAATGTTTGATGGGTTGGTACAGAATTTACTTCCGTTGGCAAAGTATAATCATAAGAAGCTACTACATAATACTCAAATGGTGGAGTTAAGTTTGACAAAATTGGTGCTGTCAATGAGGTAGATGTTGGCAATGCTGTTATAGAAATTGGAGGATTTGTTGCACTTGGAACACCCAAATACCACAAATAGGTAACGCCATAGCCAGCATCTGTTGTTTCTAGCGTAAAGGATTCGCCCTCATACACTGGGTTTACAGGTTGCAAAATAGATCTTAAATCTATTTTTACAGTTGCAGGAATTGTGTTAAATTCTGCACACCCCCTGTATTTAACAATTTTATAATTTACGGTATAGGTTCCTGGAACAGCGTCTAATAAATTCAAATAACCCGTTTCACTATCTATTTCTAAGCCAGATGGAGGCAAAATAGAATAAACACCACCCGTTGTCAATGGAGTCAAATGAGTTGGAGTCATATAAGCTGCTGTAGTGGTTCTAAAATAAGCTGCGTCACCAATATCATAAAAATACTCAACAGTTCCAGAGGGCTGCATGTTGGCTTCTAATTTAAAATGTCGAATATCCGGTGGGTTTATCCCTGTAATTTCTTCTAATCTAACCCAAAAATCTGCACTCAAATCTGCATCCAAAACCGGTATATAGGTTGACAAGGCGCTCTGTGCAATTGGCTGGTAAGCATCGTTTGCATTTTGCTCACTTGTATAATAGGTAGGCGTGCTATATTGAGAAGATGTAACCGTAGCTTCCATAAAAGCAGTGATAGCATTCAAATCAAATTGATAAGGAGGAGCTGTAGAACAAGAATAGCGCGTGTTATTTTCGTTTCCGTTATTATCTGTTGGCGCATTTGGATCTAAATATGGCAATGGCACTCCAGCATTTACAAAATAATCATCCTCAACAACTACAGTTGAACCATCTGGTAATGAATAGGTTACTACGGCAGTATATACATCGCCAGAAACGGCTACCACATTAATAGTATCTGTAATATCAGGAATCAAAACACCATTTTTTTTCCATGACAAAATATAATTTGCAGGACCAACTCCAGTAGGTGTAAATCTACAAGAATACCCATTTAAAGCAGACCAATTTCCGGTATTATAACCTGGTGGCACAATTGCTTTTGTCCCAGCAAGGTTTTGAATTCCTATCAAACCTACGCCACCTTGCCAATTGTTATTCGGTTTTCTTCGTTTTACATTAATTTCGATCACATTTGTTGTTTCATACAAAATTACTTGATATGATTGAAGACCTGTATTTCCAGATGTATCCAAATAATTAAGAACTTCATTTGTATTCATCACAAAAACCCGATTTGGCGCCGCATTTGCACCACTATCCAAAATATAATAATTGATAGAAGTATTAGGTGTAGGTACGGTTACAAAATTGATGTCTTGATAAACGCCATAAATTGCATTTCTAACAGGAAATGTGGTGCTTGGAATCGTTCCACTAAATGACCAAGGACAAGTGCCACCAGGAGGATTATTAATAATATCAAAAGTCATCAATCCGTTTGACCCAACCAAAAGCTTGGTATATTGTGCATTAAAAAAATTAAAATTAAATGGTAAAGTAAAAACTGGCGACCAAAAATCGTCTGGATTCACTGTTGAAACAGGAATAGTATTGTTGCTCACATAATTAAAAGCGGGCTGAAAAGGAATAGTCTGCACACCATAATCAGTCGTTTTTTGGGTTTTAAAATAGGCAGCGGCCAAAGATATAGTAGCTCCTTCGCC
>JANNBA010000109.1:0-1764 GCA_031384845.1 Bacteroidota bacterium | reverse complement strand
TTTCAGTATTTCTAAAACAGAAAAAGCAGTTTCTGTGATGGGATGAAAAATGAGTAGAATTCTTATTACAAAGCCTATCAAAATATATAATGCAGAAAGCTGATAAAACGGACTTATTTTTTTTACAAAATTCATTTTTTTTACAAAAATAAACATTTTTTAGGTAAATTGAGTTTGATTAAAACTAATAAAACGTAAAATTGCTTTTGTAATTATTTTTTTAAGATGCAATCAAAATCCTTCAATGATCACTATGAAATTGGATTATAATGCTTTTTTATAACCTAAGTAATAGATTTATAGCGCTCCATTTGTAGAAAATATAATTGTAGGTTGTAAAATTAAAATTGATAAAAAAATTCAAAATAGCATGTACTTGATTTCCATAAAGTAGTAACTTTCAAAATTTTAACTCATTATTTATAGTATTTTCTTTAATTATGAGTTCAGTTGCAAACTCTAAATATTCAGACTTGATTTCAATTTTGCAACTGCATTTTGTGCGGCTATAATTTTCTTAGTGTCAGGCTTATTTGTTTTTATGAATGCTATATGCAGAACATCAAAAATTTGCAAAATCGCATCAAAAAAAATAGAGGTGCTAAAACCACTTTGAAAAGGCTACAAAACTTTACGATAATCCTCTAGGGTGACAAAATTGCCGGTTCCGTTCAACTGGAGTTTATCTCTTGGGTTATTTTTTGTTGGTATTTGATGATTGCAATTCATTGTTGGGTTTTCGAGGTCAATGAAAGGGTGGATGTTTGGAAACATCTATCCTTTTTATTGTTTTCAATACCTTTTTATCTAAATGAAAGATATTTAAAATTACAATAAACTATCCTCAATTAGTTTTTCAATTAATTTTTCACAGGCTTTTTTTGCAGATGATTTAAGTCCAAATTGTCCATATGTTTTAAGGTTTGCTCTCCAAACAGGATTTTTTGAATTTGGTTGAAAAATTTTAACATCAAAAGTACCTCCTGTGGTTGAGCTTCCATAACCCCATCCAACATTTCCGAAGCCATTATTGAATCCACTATTCATTGTTTGACTTGATTCAGTTTGGTTTACAATCATTATTAAATTTGGTTTGTATTCATTTATGTTCTGATCTACATCGCTATCTGATTCTAATGATAATGGATCGGAATATTTTACTTTTGATTCTATACCTTTTAACTTTAATGTGTTGCCTAGTTCCGCAGTAAAAGATTTAAAAA
Organism: Bacteroidota bacterium; assembly: GCA_031384845.1. Taxonomy (GTDB): domain Bacteria; phylum Bacteroidota; class Bacteroidia; order Flavobacteriales; family Flavobacteriaceae; genus Flavobacterium. The sequence continues at coordinate 541 of JANNBA010000109.1, read as the reverse complement.
AAGGTTCAGCCTCCTCAGTTCCTTTTACGATAATGTATAATTTGCTTATTTTTTCGTTTAAATCTTTTGATTTATTTGAAGTTATATTTGAAGTAACGCAGCTTGTTGCTAAAAAAAGGATTCCAATTATCAATATTTTTTTCATTTTTTTTATTTGTTTAATTTTTGGTTAAATGTTTTCCAAATAGTATATATGCGCAAATTAATTCATTTTTTTAATTAGCTAATATTTTTTATTTTTTTTTTTCCTATCTTTCACGAGAGTATTTTGGCTTATCCGAGGGGTCTTGAGCTTATCTACCAATATATCACGGGCATTATCCATGCTACTTTTGGTGTTTTGGGCAGCTAGTTGTTTTATTTTAATAATCCTAAAGGGATTAAATGTTCATAGAAAATGAATTTGTTTTTAGGTTCGACCCCTTTGGGGTCGAATGGAATTATAATATTTTTTGCTATAAATATGTAACCTCTTTGAGGTTTGTTTATTCAATTTGATCTTGCGGATTTTAAATGTATGCCCATAAAGATATTCAAAAAA
>JANNBA010000130.1:0-4906 GCA_031384845.1 Bacteroidota bacterium | reverse complement strand
TGTGGTTTTTTTAGTCTTCTTTTTTTTGCTAGCTTCCTGAGCATTTGTGGTTGAGAATGCAAAAAATGCAATCGCTGTTAAGAGGAGAATAGATTTTTTCATTTTTGTGTAAATTAAATTTAATTGACAAAATTATAAATTATTTTGATTGACACGGCTATATTTATCTTAAAGTTTTATTAAAAAAAATAAATGAGTAGCAAATCAACGTTTTTCAGTCAAATTTTAATCATTCAACTTCAAAACTGCCATAAACGCTTCTTGCGGAATCTCAACATTGCCCACTTGTCGCATTCGTTTTTTACCTTTCTTTTGTTTTTCCAAAAGTTTTCGCTTTCGCGAAATATCGCCGCCATAACATTTTGCAGTAACGTCTTTGCGTAGGGCTTTTATAGTTTCGCGCGAAATTACTTTCACGCCAATTGCCGCTTGAATTGGGATGTCAAATTGCTGTCTTGGAATCAATTCTTTTAGTTTCTCACACATTTTTTTGCCAATGTGATACGCATTATCAACATGAATCAACGACGAAAGTGCATCTACAACGGTGCCATTTAGCAAAATATCGACTTTTACCAAACTTGATGTGCGCAATCCAATTGGCGAATAATCAAATGAGGCATAGCCTTTTGAAACGGTTTTTAGTCGGTCATAAAAATCAAAAACGATCTCGGCCAACGGCATATCAAAATTTAGCTCTACTCGCTCTGTAGTAAGGTAAGTTTGGTTTGTAATTTGACCTCGCTTTTCGATACACAAACTCATGACATTGCCCACAAAATCAGATTTTGTAATGATCGTCGCTTTGATGTATGGCTCTTCAACACGCTCCAAACGCGATGGCTCTGGCAAGTCTGAAGGGTTGTTGACGACCATTCCTTTTTCGGGATCTTTTTTGGTGTATGCCAAATAAGAAACGTTTGGTACTGTGGTGATTACGGTCATGTTGAATTCGCGCTCCAAGCGTTCTTGAATGATTTCCATGTGCAGCATTCCTAAAAAACCGCATCGAAATCCAAATCCTAATGCCGCCGAGCTTTCTGGCAAAAATACCAACGAAGCATCATTGAGTTGTAATTTTTCCATCGAGTTGCGCAATTCTTCATAATCTTCGGTGTCCACCGGATAAATGCCCGCAAAAACCATCGGTTTTACATCTTCAAAACCCGTAATCATATTGGTAGTTGGGGTTTTGGCATCCGTTAGGGTATCGCCAACTTTTACTTCTTTGGCTTCTTTGATTCCCGAAATTAAATAGCCTACATCACCTGCAGAAATGACTTGTTTGGGCACCTGATTCAGCTTTAGTGTGCCAATTTCGTCGGCAAAATATTCATTGCCTGTGGCCATGAATTTTATTTTTTGACCCTTTCTAATTGACCCATTTTTTACCCTAAAAATCACTTCGATGCCTCGAAAAGGGTTGTAATGAGAATCAAAAATCAAGGCTTGCAACGGCTCGTCAATATTGCCTTTTGGGGGTGGTATTCTTTCGATAATAGCGGCCAAAATATTTTCGACACCAAAACCTGTTTTTCCAGAAGCGTGAATAATTTCGTCTAATTTGCAACCTAATAAATCAACAATATCGTCGCTAACTTCTTCGGGATTTGCACTTGGCAAATCTACTTTATTAAGAACGGGTATAATTTCCAAATCATTTTCGAGAGCCAAATACAAATTAGAAATCGTTTGTGCCTGAATGCTTTGTGCGGCATCAACAATCAAAAGGGCTCCTTCGCAAGCAGCAATTGATCGAGAAACTTCGTAAGAAAAATCTACGTGGCCTGGCGTATCAATCAAATTCAAAATATAATCTTCGCCTTTGTATCGGTATTCCATTTGAATAGCGTGGCTTTTTATAGTAATGCCGCGCTCGCGCTCAAGATCCATATTGTCAAGAAGTTGTGCTTTCTCTTCGCGTGCGGTCACGGTTTGTGTAGCGCCCAAAAGTCGATCTGCTAATGTGCTTTTGCCATGGTCAATGTGTGCAATAATGCAAAAATTCCTGATATGTTTCATGCTTCGGATTGAAATAAGCTGCAAATATAGTCAATCTTTCGATTGCAAATCAAGGATAAACGATTCTTGCGATGATAAATGTTTAAAACGAATAAATTATGATTTCAATTGAAGTCTGATTTATTTACTTTACAAATTTCAAAAAAACATCAAAATGAATTTAAAATTTAATAATTTTTGCTAAAATATACGGTATTCAAAAAATATTTTCCAATTGGATACGATTAATAATATAGAAACTTATAAAACAATTAAACGCACTCGTTTTCTGTTTAAAACAATTTCAGTATCAATTTTAAATACTAATATAATGCAATCAAGTCAAAAAATCTAAAACGAAAATTGTATGTTTTTGATAATTTGTGGCACTTCAGTAACTTGAAAATCAAGCGATACCATTTTTTGATTTCCGTTGCTTATGATTTCTAAATTTCCTTTTTCGATTTTATAATAGCCTGTTTGTCCTTTGCAGTAGCAAAAACGACCAAAAAGCATTTTTGATTGTTGCAAGTCATTGTCTTCCAAATCAATATCTGTGGGATTGCGGTCTAATTCCATAACGATTTCTTCGCGATAACCGCCGTCTTGAACACCTTTTGTTTCGTTTTTGTTAAAGACATATACCACAACATTTTTGGTCATACTATCTTGTAATTCATAGTAGGTTCGTCCAAATTCATCTGTTTTTTGTTCGATACTTTTGTTTTTTAGGAGTTCATATTTTGAACTTCCATTATCTGGTGTAAAGCCTACATTTTTGATATCGTTTTCGGTCATACTGTGGATTGTTTTTTTAGAACAGTTTGATAATAAAGGAATTATCATCAATAAAAATAAATATTTCATGTTTTTTAATTTTAATTATTTGCCATTATAGGCATTCATAGTGTTTGCCAAACCGTCTGTTGCAAACGTTTTAATAATTTCAGACGCCAATTGTAATCGTTCTGAAAGTTTTGCGGTTTCGAGCTCGCTCCAATTTCCAAGCACATAATTAATTTGTTGCCCTTTTTTGAACTCGTCGCTAATACCAAACCGAAATCGGGCATATTCGGTAGTATTTAGCATCAAATTGATGTTTTTGAGGCCGTTATGACCACCGTCACTTCCTTTTGCTTTGATGCGGATTGCTCCAAAAGTCAAATTCAAATCGTCTGCTACTACCAAAATATTTTCTATAGAAATATTTTCTTTTTGCATCCAAAACTGAACTGATTTGCCGCTCAAATTCATATAAGTATTGGGTTTCAGCAGCAAAAGCTGATTGCCTTTTATAGTCAGTTTTGCCAAACTTCCTAATTTTACGGTGTCAAATGAAAGTGATTCTTGATTTGCCAAAAAATCCAATGCCTTAAACCCAATATTGTGACGTGTGTTGGCATATTCGGCGCCAATATTACCCAATCCAACAATCAAATATTTTTTCATACATGGAACTTCTTGGTTTTTTGAATCCAAAAAAATTTTGTTTATCCAATTTAACATGCTGCAAAATTAACTTAAAAATCTATTTTCTAAAAGTCAATTAACATAAAAATAGCATATTATGAAAAATTATAAAAAAAAACATCGAGATTTTAAGTGTTTTTTGTTGTTTTAAAAATTCATAATTCGAGATTAAAATTATGGTTTCAACCATTTTTTATAAATCGAAACCCAAATTCACGCCCAACTTTGTAGCAATAATTTTGGTAATGCGTTGTTTGAGTTCGGGTATTTTGATGCTTTCGATCACCGCATTAGAAAAAGCATACATCAACAATGCTTTGGCCTCTTTTTCTGGGATGCCACGCGCTTGCATATAAAAAAGTGCTGTTTCGTCGAGCTGACCAATTGTGCAGCCGTGTGAACATTTTACATCATCTGCAAAAATTTCTAACTGCGGTTTTGCGTTAATTGTGGCTTTTTCGCTCAACAAAATATTGTTGCTTTTCTGAAAAGCATTGGTTTTTTGGGCTTCTTTTTCTACAAATATTTTCCCGTTAAAAACCCCTGTTGCTCGATCAGAAAAGATGCCTTTATAATCCTGATGACTTTCGCAATTAGGCTGTGCGTGATTCACAAGTGTATAATGGTCAACGTGTTGGCTTTCGCCAATAATGGTAATACCGTTCAAATAACTCACGATATGTTCGCCAAAATGATAAAAATTAAGGTTGTTCCGCACCAAGTTTCCACCAAATGAAAAAGTATTTATCGCGACGCTACTAGACCGCTGTTGCGACACAAATGTATTGTCGATAAGGTTGGCAAAATGGTTGTCGTTTTGAATTTTATAATAATCTACAACGGCATCTTTTTCGGCAAAAATTTCGGTAACGCTATTGGTTAAAACCTGATTTTGCACCAAACTTTGATGGCGTTCTATGATTTGAACCTGCGCATTTTGTCCAACAATGACTAAGTTTCTGGGCTGAACAAGTAATTTTTCGTCACTCCCTGTCGAAAAAAACATCATTTCGATTGGCTTTTCTGCAACGGTATTTTTTGGAATATTGATAAAAGCGCCTTCAATAGCAAACGCAGTATTTAGCGATGTTAAACTTTCGGTTTTGCTGGCGATTTGATTAAAATATTGTGCTACAACAGCTTGGTACTTTGCTTTGGTCAAGGCTGCAGAAAGCAAACAAACATCTATGCCATCATGGGTAGTCGAGGACAAAAACGAGCTAAAGATACCGTCTATAAAAACAAGTTTGTAAGTATCTACTTCGTGCAAAAAAAACTTTTTGACCTCTGCAATTTCCAATGATTTTTCGCTTTTTGGAAAAACAGAAAAGTCATTTTTCAATATTGATTTCAGTGATGTATATTTCCATGCCTCTTCTTTTTTGGTAGGAAAACCTTTGTTTTCAAAGTTTTTTATGGCTGCAATTCGCTGGTT
>JANNBA010000108.1:0-1835 GCA_031384845.1 Bacteroidota bacterium | reverse complement strand
CAAATAACTCACAAAGTCTGTCAGAATTCAAAAATGAATTTTACGGAAAAGTTGGAACCGAAAAACGTGATATTTTAGAAAAGGGTTATGAACAATTTAAACTTGGAGTAATGATTCATAACCCTTTTCTAAAATATCACGTTTTTCGGTTACAACTTTTCCGTAAAATTCATTTTTGAATTCTGACAGACTTTGTGAGTTATATGTTTTCATCTTCGTATTCTTTTTAATTTTCAATGCTTTTCTATTTCTTTTTTAGGTATTTTCTGTGTTTTCTTCTGAAAACCATTTGCTAAAACAATTAGTTTTCCTTTGTCAAAAAAACTAAAAATTCTAAAAATATCACTTCCTTGCTTTATTCTTACTTCATATAAACCGTCTGTTTCTTCAATATGTTTTAAATACGTTTCAGGCACTCTTTCCATTTCCTCAATTAAATCTAATGTCCAAGTTATTTTATCTTGAACTTTTTCACGTTGTTCAGCAAAGAACTCTTTGAAGTATTCTTTGTAAAAAATTACTGTTCTTATTTTATTAATGTTTTCCACAGAACAAATGTAACGAAGTTGCACTAAAGTACAATATTATTCTTGTTTTATTTTTAAATTTCTATACTTTTTCTTTTTATTCCAGGATTTTTTTTGGCATAACAGCTATCGTCTCGTGGTTTGCAGAAGTTGGGGGTTTGGTTAGCCTAAACTTTCAGTAAATCACTGACCCCAAAAATACAAAACAATGTGTAAAGTCAATACCAAAACCCCACCAGAGCCTGAAAGAGCGAACAGACGAAGTAATTTTTAAACCTCGGGCGCATTCAACTGGAGTTTATCTTATGGGATTTATTTCTTGGCGGTATTCGATGATTGCAATTCATTGTTGGCTTTTCATGCCCGAGGAAACTCTAGCTTTTACCTGCTGCCCTTTTTCTGGCTTTTTCGTTATTGAGTAAGTAATTTCGTAAATGATAATGAACCTAATTCCCAACGTTTGCCTTGTTTGATGTATACTTCTGTTACCATAAACGGATTAATAACTTCATTTCCACCAACAATTGCTGTCAAACGAATTTTGTCTAAAAGTATGGCAGTTTTGCCTATAATTTGCACAGAGGTTTCTTGGATTTCTGCATTCTTGTACCATATACCACCACTTTTAATGATGTTGATTTCTTGCTCTTTGCCCCAACTTCCGCCCATATGAACAAATACAGATTTTTCGTTGAAAAGTACTGTCAAGGAGTCTACATTTTTATCGGCCATCCAAAGCCATTTCTTTTTGGATAGGTTTTTAATTCCTTGTTCCATACTCGAATTCTTCAAAGCCTTTTTCTTGGTTGATTGGGCTGAAACTTGTATGGTTAGTGTTAAAGTAAAAAATAAAGCGGTTGTTAATAAATGTTTCATATTTTTTTAATTGGTTTTTAAAGCTGATTCTACTCCCATAGCATCAATTATTTGTTGTGTATTTTTTGCACCTGCAATTTCTATCTTCGATAAACCTAAATTAAATTCTATTAATTCATCCGATGAAAAGGATATGCTGTTTGAGTTTATATTTTCTATCAAATGATCCAAACTTGAAGTTCCGGGTATTGGTACAATCCAAGGTTTCTGTGCTTTTAACCAAGCCAAAGATATTTGTGAAGCAGTTTTATTTTTCCTTATTCCCCATTGCTTTATAAATTCTAGCAATTTTAAGTTTTGTTTAATGTTTTCAGGTTTTACCCTTGGTAAAATGGCTCGAAAATCACCTTGTCCAAATGTGGAATTTTCGTTTATTGAGCCTCCAAAAAATCCATAACCCAATGGACACCAAGGCACAAATCCTATTCCTAA
>JANNBA010000090.1:0-19840 GCA_031384845.1 Bacteroidota bacterium | reverse complement strand
ATAGGATTATTTTTTTCATAGTATTTTTTTTTAGAACTGCGAATATAAAATATTTTTTATTAAAAATTATGTTTTCGATAAAATTGGTCGCATAATAAGCTGTTTTATTATCAAATGTGTCAGAATACAGGTGTTAATACTAAATATGAGTAGTTATTAGCCCAGATAGTAGTGGAAATCCTTTTGTAAAAAAAGCTATTTTTTTGCTGCTTTTGCAGAGCGACCAAAGGAAGCTCCTGCAAAGGCTTGCAAAAAAAGCTTTTTGAGCAAAAGATTGAAACGGATAGCTGGATTGGCTTCAAAAAAAAATAAAAAAAAACTGCCCTTTCGAGCAGTTTTATATTTTAGTGACCTCCGTCTGCCTGTATGGCATCGACGTCTATATCTTGTTTTTGAAGGATTCCCTTGACGGCAAAACCATAAAAAGCGAGATAGGCGAAGCAAAAAACGGGTATGATATAGGATTCGTGTATTCCTATTATGTCTGACAATTTGCCTTGTAGTGGTGGTATGATGCCGCCTCCCAAAATCATCATTACCAAGAATGCTGATCCTTGTGAGGTGTATTTTCCGAGACCTGTGATGGCTAACGAGAAGATGGCTGGCCACATGATGCTGCAAAATAATCCGCCGCTAATGAAGGCATAAATGGCGATTTGTCCGGTGGTTAATAGTCCGATAATCATGGCCAACATTCCCATAAATCCAAATATCATAAGGGTTTTGGCTGGTTTGTCTTGGCCTAAAAAGAAACCTCCTATTTGAAAGGCTACTACGGCTGCGTAGGCATAAAGTGGGCCTACATTGAGCCCTGAAACGTGGTTTACAAATAATACTACGCCAAAGGCGATATAGGGTACTATGATGAGTAAAATTTTGCGGAGGCTGTTTGAAGGATTAAAGACAGATATGGCACCTGCCCAACGGCCGATCATCAAACTGCCCCAATACATAGAGATGTATGGTGCTAAATCTGAACCGGTTATGGATCCAAAAGCGGTTGTTTTGAGCAATTCGCCCAGGTTGCTTTGAATGGTAACTTCGACACCAACATAGGTAAAGATGCCTAACATTCCGAGCACTAATTGTGGGTATTTCATGGCGCCCCATCCTTCTGGATTTTTTTGTGCGGAGGAGTTGGCATATAAAAGTCCAAAAATAACGATCAAGAGTGACAAAATAGTCAATTCGAGACCAAGTGTGTCAACTTCTGAGCCTTTGTTTGTAATAAATTTGCTAATAAATTCTGGATCTTCATAGCGTGAAAAAATGTAACCAAAAACTACTATTAATAATAGCGTGATGGTAATCAATGTTTTCATGGCTTTGCTTGCTGGCTCAAAGGTGTCGTCTGATTTGCCTGAGGGTAATTTTTTGGAGAAATAAAATAGTCCTGCTGCTAATAGAAAAAGTGCCCCTACAAATACATAAAGTATTTCCATTTTGTCTAAGGAGTTTGCTTTTTGGGCAAATTCTTCGAGGTTTGCTCCGGCAATAATTCCAAAAAGCGCGATAGAAACTACGATTGGGCCAATGGTGGTTCCAAGTGAGTTGATGCCGCCGGCAAGATTTAATCTGTTTGAGGCGGTGTGTGTATCACCTAGTGAGGCTGCAAATGGCTGAGCAGAGGTTTGCTGTAGCGAAAAACCGAGTGCTACAATAAACAGAGCACCAAGAATCAAGGCATAGCTTCCTTGGGTAACGGCAAAAATCATACAGGCAGCTCCAAAAGTACTGATTAACAAGCCATTGATAATTCCTTTTTTGAAACCCCATCCATTAAGAATATCTTTCTTGGCAAGGCTACTAAAAATAAAAAGCAATAATGCACCTATATAATAAGCGCCATAAAAAGCAAAGTCTATCAATTGTGATTGAAATTGATCTAATCCAAATTTGATTTTACAAAATGGAATAAAAACGCCGTTTGAGGCACCGATAAAACCCCAAAAGAAAAACACCGTGATCAGGGTGTATAGGGCAGAGTTGTTGGTTTTGGTAGTGGTTGTGTTCATTAAATAAGCAAATTTATTAATAGTTAATAGAAAATATTATGCTGTAAAAAACGCACAATAATTTTTTAAAATTAGTATATTAATATATTAGTTATCACGATTTTGAAATAAGTTATTAACGAAATCGATTTCTTTGTGAATAAAGCATACAAATTACAACGTTTTCGTGACTTGTTTTTTTGAAAATAATTGTTTTTTGGATGAAAATTATAAATATTACTCTTCAAAGTTATCCTTGTCTATCACAAAGGGATAATCGCCAAATAGGGTAGATAATTCTCGAACTTTATACGTTTTTGTAGAAAACTTGTTAGAAAGTGCCATAATACATAAGTTGTCTTTTGGCAGCGTGATATAAGACGAGGTGTTTCCATGCCACCAACCGTTGTGGAAATAATAGCGCTGACCTGTCTCCCAATTGATCATTCTGATACCCAAACCATAATTGTTTTTGCCTTTATGCTCATTGCTATATCCCAAATAAATTGCTTCTTTTAGTTTCGGATTCAAAAAATTGGGTGCATTTCTTGCCAAATCAAATTTTAGCAAATCTCGTGGTGTAGAATAGATGTTTTTGTCACCATAAATAGCATCCAAATAATCAAACGGAATTTCAAAATCATTGCCTTTGTATGAGGGCACAGCGGTTTGTTGGTTTAAATCAAAATCAAAAACGTAAGTGTCATTCATTTTAAGTGGTTCAAAAATCATTTTTTTCATTGCATTTTTATAATTCAAGCCCGTAATTTTTTCGATAATTAACGCCAAAACGGCATAATTGGTATTGCAATATGAAAATTTTGTATCGGCATGAAACTCTAATTCAAGATGTTTTTGTTTCATAATCGTAACAATATCATTGTTTCGGAGTGTTTTTTTGGGATTCCAATTGTTATTTTCTTCAACAAAGTAGGTATAGTTTTTCAGTCCGCTTCTATGCGTAAGTAGGTTTTTGATACTAATTTCTGGATATGGGAATTGCGACAGAATGGTATTTACTTTTTGATTTATCGTTATTTTATTGGCATCTATAAGCAGTAATATTGCAGTTGCGGTCATCACTTTGCTTACTGATGCGATGTGCAAAGACGTTTTAAAATCGATTTGGGTTTGCGTATTTTTGTCTGCAAAACCTTGGTATTTTTCAAAAATAATTTGACCATTTTGTGCTACCAAGAAACTAACATTTTGTTGATCTGCCCAGTTTTTGTCGAAAAAAATTTGAATTTCGTTTGCTTTTTGAGAAACATAAGCGGCAGAAAGAGGGGTGTATTTTTGGGTAGAAGCAGCAATTCTTACAAAGTTAGCATTTGCATTCACAGTTGATGCTGATGCAAAATTGATTTCGGTAGATTTTTTACACGAAAACAATAATATAAAAAAAGAAGGAATATATAGGAGAATGGCGATTTGTTTCATCTGAAAATTTTGTGGCGCAAATGTAATCAAAGTTTAATTCGAGCTTAAAAAATTTATCAAATAATATACAACAATTTAAGAAAAAAAAGTGGGCTTGCAATCACTGCTTTTTTTGTTATATTTGTAACAAAAAAAGCACTAAAAGTTACATTTACAACTAAATCTTTATTAATGAAATTTGGAATCATACAAGAGCGCAAAATTCCGGCAGACAGACGGGTCGTATTTTCGCCAAACGCATTAAAAATCTTGAAGACTACATTTCCTGTTGCCACAATTGCCGTAGAACACTCTGAAATAAGAATATTTTCTGATCAAGAATATCAAGAATTGGGTTTTGAAATCGTTACAGATATGCAAGATTGCGAGATATTATTTGGCGTAAAAGAAGTGCCTATTTCGGCTTTGATTTCAAACAAAAAATATTTTTTCTTTTCGCACACAATAAAAAAACAACCCTATAACCAAAAATTATTACAGGCCATTTTGTCAAAAAATATTGAGCTATATGATCACGAAACTATTGTAGATGAGCAACATAGACGTTTGATAGGTTTTGGGCGATATGCCGGAATTGTGGGTGCATATAACGCATTTCGTGGATTTGGACTAAAGTTTGAATTATTTGCCTTGCCAAAAGCCAACACCCTGCAAGGACAAGAAGCCTTGATTGCAAAACTCAAAAGACAGGTATTGCCGCCCATTAAAATCGTGCTAACTGGCGACGGAAAAGTAGCGCACGGAGCGGTAGAGATTTTGAAAGGAATGAAAATAAAAGCGGTTTCAGAAGTAGATTTTTTGACAAAAATTTATGCAGAGCCCGTATATACACAAATTGATGTTTTGGATTACAACAAACGAATTGACGGAATTCAACTAGACAAATTAGACTTTTATAACAATCCTAAAGCTTATATTTCGGATTTTGAAAAATTCACAAAAGTTTCGGATATTGTTATTTTTGGTCATTTTCATGCAAATGAATCCCCAAATATTTTGACAAATGATATGCTTTCAGACAAAGATTGCTCGATAAAAGTTGTAGCAGATATTTCATGCGACACCAACGGCCCAGTGGCGTGCACTATTCGAGCATCGACAATCGAAAATCCTTTTTTTGGGTATTTACCAGCACAAAAAACAGAAGTGTCGTATATGCACCCGGCTGCAATAGTGGTGATGTCTGTTGACAATTTGCCCTGTGAATTGCCCAAAGATGCCAGCGAAGGATTTGGCGAAATGTTTTTGAAGCATGTAATTCCTGCTTTTTTTGATGGTGACAAAAACGGAATTTTGAAACGTGCCAAAATGACCGAAAACGGAAAATTAACGGCTAATTTTGCCTATTTACAAGATTATATTGACGGAAAATAAAATTTTATTTGATCATAATAAGGAAGCGATCACTTTTGGAAAAAATTCTTGCTCCAAAAGATAGACTTTTTGGGCGATATGGCTCGGAGAATCACATTCTTGAATATTTATTTTTGTTTGAAAAATAATATTTCCTTCATCATAATTTTGGTTTACAAAATGAATCGTAATACCAGTTTCAACTTCCTTATGATCAAAAATAGCTTGATGAACATGATTGCCATACATTCCTTTTCCACCATATTTTGGAAGCAAAGCAGGATGAATATTGATGATTTTGTTTGGATAAAAAAACACTATTTCGCTTGGCATTTTGAGCAAAAAACCAGCCAAAACAATCAATTCAGGTTGCAAGGCATTTAATATTTGTAGGACAAAACCGTCATTGAGTTGTGTTTTGTCAAAAATGAAGGAATCAATATCGTGTTTTTTGGCACGGTCTAGAACTTTGGCATTAGAATTGTTTGAGAATATCCCGACAACAATTGCAATAGGATTATTTTTGAAATATTGAACAATATTTTCGGCGTTTGTGCCTGCACCAGAAGCGAAAATTACAATTTTTTTCATTTGAAGTAAACTTATTTTTGCAAAAAAAAGCAATAAAAACGATAATAAATATTTTTTTGAAGTGTTTCTATTTTTTTTTTTTTAAATTCGTTGTCAGATTTATTAACTAAAGTGTTGTTTTAAAATAAAGTTTTTTATTTTTGCCAACAAATTAAAAATTAAAATTAGAAACTATGTCAGACATTGCATCAAGAGTAAAAGCGATTATCGTGGACAAATTAGGCGTTGACGAAAACGAAGTAGTATTAGAAGCCAGCTTTACCAATGATTTGGGAGCAGATTCTTTGGACACTGTAGAACTTATTATGGAGTTCGAAAAAGAGTTTGACATTCAAATTCCAGACGATCAAGCAGAAAATATTGCTACAGTTGGTCAAGCTATTTCTTATATCGAAGAAGCTAAAAAATAATAAACCAAACACCCAATTATAGAATAATCTAAAATTGGGTGTTTTTTATTGAAAATTTTCACCATTTTTATTATAAAATAAATTTTGCAATCAAATTTGTAGTAAATTTGTAAGGCAATTAATTCAATAAATCCAAACTTATGCAGTTAAAACGAGTAGTTGTTACGGGTTTAGGCGCATTAACTCCAATTGGAAACAATATTCAAGAGTATTGGAACGGGCTCGTTAACGGTGTTAGCGGAGCGGCTCCAATAACTTATTTTGATGTTTCAAAATTCAAAACACAGTTTGCTTGTGAATTGAAAAATTTTAATATAGAAAATTTTTTAGACAGGAAAGAAGCCCGAAAAATGGATCGCTATACACAATATGCTATGGTAGCCACAGACGAGGCCGTTTTGGATGCTAATTTTGATTTAGAAAAAATAGACAAAGACAGAATTGGCGTGATTTGGGGTTCAGGCATTGGCGGATTAGAAACATTTCAGGTAGAAATGCTCGAATTTGGCAGAGGCGACGGAACTCCGCGCTTCAATCCGTTTTTTATTCCAAAAATGATTTCGGATATAGCCGCGGGTCATATCTCAATAAAATACGGGTTTAGAGGACCCAATTTTGCTACAGTTTCGGCTTGTGCATCATCGACAAATGCTATCATCGATGCCTTCAATTATATAAGATTAGGCTATGCAGACGCCATGATAGCAGGCGGATCAGAAGCAGCAGTATCAGTAGCAGGAATCGGAGGATTTAATGCGATGCACGCCCTTTCGACTAGAAATGACGATCCAAAAACAGCCTCAAGACCAATGGACAAAGATCGAGAAGGATTTGTGCTTGGAGAGGGCGCAGGCTCATTGATGCTTGAAGAATATGAACACGCTATTGCAAGAGGTGCCAAAATATATTGTGAGATTGGCGGAGGCGGCATGTCTGCAGACGCACATCACATTACCGCACCACATCCAGAAGGATTAGGTGCCAAAAATGTGATGATAAATTGTCTTCGAGACGCAGGATTGAAACCTACAGATGTTGATGGCGTCAATATGCACGGCACATCGACTCCATTGGGCGATATTGCAGAAAGCAAAGCCATTCAGCACGTATTTGGTGAACACGCTTACAATTTGAGTTTAAATTCGACCAAATCGATGACAGGTCATTTACTTGGGGCAGCAGGTGTGGTAGAAACAATATCGTCAATATTGTCTATACAGCACGGCATTGTGCCTCCCACTATAAACCACTTTTCGGATGACGAAAATATCGATTCGAGATTAAATTTCACTTTCAATGTAGCGCAAAAACGAGATGTAAAAATCTTGATGAGCAATACATTTGGATTTGGTGGTCATAATGCTTGCGTTTTGATAAAGAAATTAGAAATATAAATTTTGATCACATTTTTAAATAAAATATTCTCAAAATCCCGTTCTGAAAAAAATGGGATTTTTTTTGATGAACTAAAAAAAATATTAGGCTTTGAGCCAAGTGACTTAGGGCACTATCAAAGAGCATTCACACATCGGTCGATGAATATTATTGATGTTGACGGCAACCCGTTTAGCTATGAACGATTAGAGTTTTTGGGCGATGCTATGTTAAGTTCGATAGTGGCAGCGCACCTTTTTGAAAAAGTACCAAATGGCGACGAAGGCTATTTGACGCAGATGAGATCCAAAATTGTGAGTCGAGATCACCTCAATACCGTTGGTAAAAATTTGAATTTGATTGCTTTTTTAGAAAGTAAAACAACCTCACAACATTTTGGCGAAAATATTTATGGCAATATATTTGAAGCATTGGTAGGCGCCATCTATTTGGACAAAGGCTATACTGCCTGCGAAAAATTTATTCAAAAAACCATTATAAAGCCCTATATCAATATCGCAAAATTAGAAGGGAAAGTAATTAGCTATAAAAGTTTGATAATAGAATGGTGCCAAAAAGAAAAAAAAATATTTCGGTTTGATTCTTATGAAGATAACGGCATCAAAGGAGAACGGTATTTTGGGGTAAAACTATATATTGATGATAAATTAGTTTCCAAAACACGCGCCATTTCCAAAAAGAAAGCGGAAGAAAAAGCAGCACAAAGAGCTTATTTTGCCTTTCAAAGTCAAATAGAAACAAAATAGTTTCGTTTTTTTTCAATACTATATCGTTTTCGTTTTCAAAAATCCAAAAATGGGATGTTTTGATTGTTTTTTGTGTTTTAAAAATTCTTACATTTACCAATTAATTATCACAAAGATGAAGGTTTTCAAATTGCAAATAGACGATTTTGACGAGGTCAGTTTCGATTTAATCGCAATTCACAGTTCATTAGAAGATTATAGATTGGCTTTTTTTTTGAATCAAAAACTGCCTGTTTTGTTAGAAAAAAGCAAAAAACCAATAGAAGTTATGACCAAAAACGGTGAAGTTTGTTTTACAAAATTTACTTATTTTGATATAAATCAGGATTTGGGTTGGAATTTATTTCAAAATAAAAATGAGATTGAAATTATAGAAACCATCAACAACCAAAATTTATTTATGAATACGGAAATGGCTATAGCTACGCCCGTTTTTATGTTACCAGAATTTAAAAAAGTGGATTTTTTTTTAAAAATAGAAAATCAAAATTCAAACTATAATATTGTAGAAATTGTTTCAAAAATAAAAAAAATAAAAAGCATATCAACTGTTTATCACATTGATAATCAAAGTATAAAATCTAAAAATAATTTAATTTTTCAATAAAATGCCAACATTAAAAAAAACCAAAATAGTAGCCACACTAGGGCCTGCTTGTAGCACAAAAGAAGTTTTGAAAGAAATGATCGATGCCGGGGTAAACGTCTTTCGAGTAAATTTTTCGCATGCTGATTATGAAGATGTAAAATCAAAAATTGATTTAATTCGAGGTTTGAATGAAGAGTTTGGTTATACAACGGCTATTTTGGCAGATTTGCAAGGGCCAAAATTGAGAGTTGGCGTTATGCAAGACGGCGTCGTTGTAAATCCAGGTGACATTATCACTTTTCAAACTTCGGAGGATGTGATTGGTACTGCAAATAGGGTTTATATGAATTACAAATCGTTTCCGAACGATGTAAATCCGGGTGAGAAAATATTGTTAGACGATGGCAAATTAATGTTTGAGGCTATAGAAACGAACCGTACAACTGAAGTTGTTTGTAAGGTGATACAAGGCGGACCATTAAAATCAAAAAAAGGCGTAAACCTACCAAACACCAAAGTTTCGTTGCCAGCATTGACCGAAAAAGATATAAGAGATGCTATTTTTGCAATAGCACAAAAAGTAGATTGGATTGCACTTTCATTTGTGCGAACAGCAGAAGATTTGATGGAATTGCAAGAACTAATCGCCAAACATTCTGAACATAAAATTCCGATAATTGCAAAAATAGAAAAACCAGAAGGAGTTGCTAATATTGACAAAATTATTGGTTATTGTGATGGTTTGATGGTTGCTAGAGGCGATTTGGGCGTAGAAGTACCCGCACACGAAGTGCCATTAATTCAGAAAAAATTAGTAAACAGAGCCAAAATTGCCCGTATTCCAGTAATTATTGCTACGCAAATGATGGAAACGATGATTTCGAGCCTAACGCCAACACGGGCCGAAGTAAATGATGTGGCCAACTCTGTAATGGATGGTGCCGATGCCGTAATGCTCTCTGGCGAAACATCAGTGGGCGAATATCCAATTCAAGTTATACAGCAAATGACTCAAATTATTGAAGCTGTAGAAAACTCGCCGCTCATCAGTGTGCCACAAAACTCGCCACAGATAAGAACAAACCGATTTATCACAAAATCTATTTGCCAACACGCCGCTACAATGGCCAATACTATCGAGGCAAAAGCCATTTGCACCTTGACAAACAGTGGATATACTGCTTTTCAAATTTCGGCTTGGCGACCATCGGCTCATATATTAGTATTTACTTCAAATCAACGAATTTTGACACAGCTCAATTTATTGTGGGGCGTAAAATCGTTTTTTTATGATAAATTTGTAAGCACAGATGATACCGTAGCCGACGTAAACGAAATTGCAAGACAAAAAGGATTTGTAGAAAAGGGAGATTTCTTGATCAATTTGGCCGCAATGCCCGTTACTGATAAAGGAATGGTAAACACCCTGCGAGTATCTGAAATTGTATAATTTTAAACAAAAAAGATGATAGATCACACATTAATCACAACAAGCACCTATTTAGAAGGATACAAAATTACCAAACAACTGGGTTTGGTGCGAGGGATAACGGTTCGGTCAAGAAGTATTGTTGGAGATGCTGCAGGCAGTTTTATGTCCATTTTTGGTGGCAAAAGCTCGATTTATACACAGCTCTGCGAAACGGCACGAGAAGAGGCTTATCAACTGATGATCAAACATGGTCAAGATTTGGGCGGCAACGCCATCATCAATATGCGCTATGATGCCAACGAGGTAATGAGTGGCATGACCGAAGTTTTGGCCTATGGAACAGCGGTTTTTGTAGAAAAAATAGATTAATCCAACAACGGTTTTTTTCTAAAAAGTTTGATTTCAGAATTGTTTTTTTTGTCTTTAATTCTTTTTTTGATTACAGCTTTTGGAATTTTGGTAATCAAACGTTTTTTTGGAATAAGAATGGCTTTTTGAATTAATTTCAAAAATCTTTTTGTTACAATTTCTTTATTTTTGAGCTGGCTTCGATTTTCGTCACAATTCAAAATCAAAATGCTTTCAGAAGTAAGTCTGGGATATAAATTTTGAATTACAATTTGTTTTTCGGATTCTGAAAGTCCGTTCGAGGATTTTAAATCAAAATTGAGCACCATTTTTGTAGCCACTTTATTGACATTTTGACCTCCGGGGCCCGAACTGCGAACAGCTTTGAAAGAAATTTCGGATAATAATATTGCCGTATTCATTATTTGGATTGGTGTGCTGGTTTGAGCAAATCATTGATTGTTTTTACGGGATTGAATGTCTCAATTGGTGTTTCTACAAATATTGAAATCCAATCTGACATGGCGCCATTCCACAAACCAGGGAGTTCAATGCCTTTTAAATCAACACCATTTTTGTTTTTTTGAACAATAAATCCGGTATTGTGATCCACGTATTGATTCAAATCGAACCTTGTCCCTTTATAATTTTTTAGTCCACAAACCAAATCAACCGGATTAAAATGGGTAGCGTTTTGTAAAATTTGAGATTGTATTTTATCATCCATATCAACTTGTGCGGCTTCTACAATCTGGAGCGAAAAATGACCCCTTTTGTCGATTGTCCAAAATGGACCCCCACCGGGCTCGCCCTCATTTTTTACCATACCACAAACCCGGATGGGTCTATTGAATAATTTTTGCAACAGCAAAACTTGGTTTTCAAAAGGTAGATTTTCAAAATCATCATTTAAAACAATACATAATTTTAAAGTAGCAAACTCGATAACCTCTTTTATATTTTCGGTATTAATCTGTTGGTTTTCAATTTTTTGCAAAAAATAAAAAAGCTGTTTTTGTAATGAGATTAACATTCCGGCCAAAGCTTTTTTGTAAAAAACAGTTTTTTCAAAATGAACAGGCGAAACATTATCAATATTTTTTATAAATACTATATCAGATTTCAAGTTATTCAAATTTTGAATCAATGCGCCGTGACCAGATGGGCGAAAAACAATATCGTCTTCATGATCTTTTAATGGGATATTATTTAAATCGACGGCAATTGAGTCTGACTTTTTGGCTTGATAAGAAAATTTGACAATAATTTCGCAGCCATAATCCTGCTCCATTTTTTCGAGAACCATCATTATAAGTGTTGTAAATTCTTTTCGGAATTCTTGTGCAATTGTTAGATGCAAATGTGCTTTTCCGTTAGAATTGGCATAACTTACTGCTTCCAACAAATGCTCTTCTACTGGAGTAAAAACTTCGTTTTCAATAAGATGAAATGGCAAAAGTGCTTTTGGTTGATTGGCCAAATTCCATAATTGAACCGAAACCAATCTTTTTATAAAATAATAATCTTGCAAATCTTTTGTCCAAAGTGGAATCGTTGGAAATTTTTTTTCTAAGAAGTCAATAGTGTCTTTATAAAAAGGCAATTTTTCCATTCCAACCAAAAAAGTAGCCAATTGCGTATCTTTTTTTCTGTTAATATATGCGTTTATTGATTCTTTTTCAAAATCAAATTCATTATTAAAGGTGGTCAAAAAATGAAACATACGACTTGCTGCGCCTGAAGCGGGAACAAATTTTTCTAAATGATAGTTGTTTTTTTCAGATTCAAAACAAGCAAAAAATTCTTTGAATTTATCATCAGAAAAAGCAAAAATACCATCACCTAATAGTGCGGGTCGTGCCAAAATAATTTTTGAAAATCCGGTCGAAAATGTTTTTATTTGCTGCTCGATTTCGTGCAGCCACATTCCCATACTGTTAGCTTGGAAGACGTTTTGTGCCGTAAATCCCATTTCCAACCCCTTCTCTATACTGTTTGATGTTTCAATATGTTCTTCCATTCAAAATAGGCTAAAATTGCTAAAATTGTAAAAATAATATACTCGATGGCCAAAATATATAAACCTTTGTAGGCATAAAGTGGAACAACAATTGCATTTCCTAGAATCCAAAGTGTCCAATTCTCTATTTTTTTGAGTGCCATAAACCACATTGCTGTAAAAAATATACCGGATGTAAATATATCAAAATAATTTTCTGTAGCGATTTTAAAATCAAAAATTTTATAAACTAATATCACGACTATCATTGTAATCAAAAACAGTATAAAACCAAGGGTTTTCTGCCTAAAATTTGTACGCGAAATGGCTAATTCGGTTTCAAAAAAGCTGTGTTTTCTCCATTTATACCAGCCATAAATACTCATGATAGAATAGTAAAAATTGATTGCCATATCGCCATAATAACCCGCCATAAAAAGCAAATAAACGGTTATTGAAGTCGCGATTAATCCAACTTGAAACGTAAGAATGTTTTGTTTTCTGGCTAATAACACACTGCAAACCCCAAAAACAAAAGTTAGAATTTCTAAGCATATATTAAAACTAGAAACGTTTTTGTAGGTATTTATAAAAAAATCTAACATAGTTTGATTTTAAGTTCTAAAAATATAAATATAAACAAAAAATTGATTTTTTTTTCATTTTCTTAAAAAAAGTATCAAAAAATAGCATTTCAAATAAAATCAAGATTTTCAGAGGATTTAGGATTTTCTTAAAAATGAATTTATATATTTGTTTTTTTACAAAATATGAAAACAAAAATTTTGGTCATCGGTGCCTGCGGACAAATTGGAACGGAATTAACAAAACGTTTACAAGCCGTTTTTGGTGTTCAAAACGTGGTGGCTTCAGACGTTAGAAGGATTGACCACGATATTGTTAGTGCTGGAATTTTTGAAGAAATTAATGCTTTGGATTATCAACAAATAGAAAAAATAGTAATCAAATATAAAATCACCGATGTCTATTTGATGGCGGCTATGCTATCTGCAAATTCCGAAAAAAATCCAATGATAGCTTGGGAATTAAATATGAAATCGCTTTTTAATGTGCTAAATTTAGCAAAAGAAAAGAAAATCAAAAAAATATTTTGGCCTTCCAGCATTGCTGTTTTTGGGTCTAGTTCTCCAAAAGAAAACACGCCTCAATTTTGCATTATGGAGCCATCGACCGTTTATGGCATTAGCAAGCAAGCAGGCGAGCGTTGGTGCGAATATTATTTTGAAAAGCATGGAGTGGACGTTCGCAGTCTTCGATATCCGGGATTGATTAGTTGGTCTTCGCCTCCGGGTGGTGGCACAACGGATTATGCCGTCGAAATTTTTCATAAAGCTTTAGCTGATAAAAAATACAACTGTTTTTTGAGGTCAGACACCAAAATGCCGATGATGTATATGGATGATGCAATAAATGCAACATTGATGCTGATGGGTGCCCCGATGGATGCGGTCAAAATTAGGTCTTCCTATAATGTTGCGGCTATGAGTTTTACTCCAGCAGAAATTGCGAATGAAATTGCAAAAGAAATAATGGGTTTTGAAACCAATTATGAACCTGATTTTAGACAACTTATTGCAGACAGTTGGCCATATAGCATTGATGATTCAGCAGCAAGAGCAGATTGGGGTTGGAAACACGATTTTGATTTAGAGAAAACCACAACTGAAATGTTGTTACAATTACAAAAAAGATAATTATTTTTTGGCTTTCAAAATCAGGTCCTCGAGAGGCGATTTTATTTGTAGTACTGCATCAACATTTTGATTTGGAATGGTCATAGACAATACATAATGGGCTATTTTCCAGTTATTGTTTTCCATTTTTAAGATACCGGAGCCGCGGCAAATTTTCATTTGAGTATCGAGTAATTCGTCAAACCAAGCTAATTTTCCATCGGCTGAAAAATAAATATTGCGTTCGATTGATTTGAAATTCCATGCCTTTCCTTTGTCAAAATAAGGTTTTGCAAATTTTTTAAAATCTTGATTTTGCCAGTTTTCTGTGGCATCGGTGCCAATAAATACAGCATCATCGGTCATCATTCCAAAATATTTGTCAAAGTTGGCTTGTGCTGCCGCCAAATGCCATTGGTCTAAAACACCATTAATTCTGCTTTTTTGTAAAACTAAATCAGGATTTTGTTGACAAGACATTGTGGACAAAAGTATCAAAAAAAGCAATTTTTTCATTTGGTAATTTTTTTGGTTGGAATGTATTTGAAAATCAAGAAAACAGCAAATAGCATTCCCGCCGTATTTGCTATAACGTCTAATGGGTCTGCAGTCCTTGTTTTGGTAAATGCACTTTGACAAATTTCTATAAGAACACTATATCCTATTGATAATAAAATGATTATGATCAAGTTTTGATTTCTATTTTGTTGGTTACTAGATATATAAAAATACAAAAACCACAAAATAGTAAAAACAAAATGAAAGCCAAAATGCCCAATTTTGTCTATATTGAGTTGCATTTTTGGCAGATCATTTGAACTTATCAAACAAAAAAAAGCGATTGTGAGTGTCCAAAAAATAGCTGAAAACAGGAGCAGCTTTTTATGCTCCGATAAGTGTTGCATAAGCTTCACTAGATAATAATTCGTCAAAATCTTCGATATTTTTTACTTTTACTTTTACCATCCAACCATCGGTATATGGGGCTGTATTAACCAATTCTGGATTGGATTCTAGGGCTGTGTTGAAAGCGATAATTTCGCCATCGAGCGGCAAAAACAAATCTGAAACTGTTTTTACGGCTTCTACCGTGCCAAAAACCTCATCTTTTTCTAGCGATTGATCTAATGTTTCTACTTCTACATATACGATGTCTCCCAATTCTTTTTGAGCAAAATCTGTAATGCCAATAGTAGCAATTTCGCCTTCTAGGCTAACCCATTCGTGGTCTTTTGTGTATTTTAAATTGTTTGGAATTGTCATTTTATAAGTTGTTTTAAGTTTTTTTTTAATTTCCAAAATTGTATCTTACTGTAAATCCACCTCTAATATTGGTGACGGGATATGAGGTTGAAATCACCGCTTTTGTAAAAGAATGGTCATAAAATAATATGGCAGAAAGGTTTTTGCTAAAGTTGTAATCTGCAGTAAGCTTGGCAGACCATAACTCCTGACCGCCACCCAATCTGTTGTTGTTGTAATCCAGATTTCGAACTATTGTTTTGTTATTTCTCATCGAAAAATCGACTTTGATGTTGATGTCACTTTTTATAATTCCGTTAGGATTATCGGCAAAAGACGAGTGAATAATGACGTCTTTGATGCGATACCCTAGTCCCAAGATATATTCTAACCCTTTTACTTCTGTTAGTAAATTGTTGTCAAAACTCATTGATAGTGCTCGATCTTTCTTCATTTCGGCAACAATTTTGATGTTGTTTTTCATTTCCATGTCAATCTTTATCAATGGGTTAAATTGTTCGACCAAATTGATATTTGAAATCAAAGTGCGGTTGTTGAAATTTCCTCCTTGGTCGAAACCGTTTGGGTTTTTGTCAAATTCAAAATTAGACCTTATAGAATTGATGGTATAAGATGATCGATATCCGTGCTGTAAAGAAAAGCGTTTGAAATTGTCCTTAAAAAATGACAATTTCATCAATCCACTATATTTTATGACCCAGTTTGGAATTGGAATGGTTCTGGTTGCACCGAGTGACACTCCAGTTGCATTTTCGCCGGTATAGGCTGCCAAAAATGCTGGTAAAAGAACGGCTTGTGCATTTTTTCCATAACCAATTGGATAATTTTCTGCGTCCAAATTTGCAGGATTTGAAATGTCTATACCTCTTTCTGTGGCCAATCGATTGGCAATCACAAGTCGATTGTTTCTAAAGTCATCAAAACTTGCCGAAGTAGTTTCGTCGCTTTCGCCAAAAGCGGTTCTTAATAAATTTGTCGAAATCGAAAAATTCCCAAAACTATAGGGTGATCGCGAGTTGTATTGGTTGTTTTGCAAATCATATTGTTCAGAATAATTTTCTGCAAAGGTGCGATTAGCGGTCAAATCGATTTTAAAATCTGGAAATAAATCCATATTGGCGGTCATATCGAAATTTTTGTTGACAACGGTTGTATAATTTTGATTAAAATCTGGATAATTGGTGAGCCAACCATTTTTGAAAGCTTCAAATCTAACATCATCTTGAATTCCAAATACAAAACCTAAAGTTGGTTTTGATGATCCAAAAAACCCAAGCGAAGGAAGGTATCCTGGCAAAACGGTGCCGCCAGATTGTGTGAAATTGGCTTGCACGTTTTTCAAACTTGTAAGTACTCCAATAAAGGCTTTTTTGAATGGATTTTCTTCGGTCTGGATATTTGTTTTGTTGTTATTTACCTTTTCTCCTGGTTTTGGTGGGGTTTTTTGATTTGTAGGTTTTTTGACATTATTTTTTATAAGTCCAACATATTTATAAAACAAATCCATATTCAAGGCGGCATTTATTTTGTGCGATCCATTGTTTTGTATCGTGTTTCCAAGATTGTAAGTTACGCCCAAATCGTTTGTATAAAAAGACAATGCTTGTGAGGCTCGCTGCCAATTATAATCGCCTGTATAAGTGTAACTCGATTTTAGAAACGACAAAAATGGTAGTTTGTTGATTGGCAATTCATAATTTACAGACAGTTGTTGGTTGTGCTGGTTTGGCTCGCCAATATTCCAATAATCATCCCAAATAGAAAAATCTTCGATAGATTTTCCAAACTCGTTTAGATAATTTCTAACGATGTTGTTGGTCGATGCCGTAAAATTTAGCTTCAGGGTTTTGGTCAAATTATAGTTAAAACCATATTGATAATTAAACAAATAATTCCGACGGTATAAGGGTGTCAGTCCTATTCCTTCTACTTCAATTTGTCGAAACTGTTGTCGGTTATATTGTCTGGTCAAATCTGAACTAAAATTGATGCTTGAGGGCAAATAGTTGAAATTAAAATCTGTAAGTAGTTTCCAATATTCGCTTTTATTCAAAAATTTATTTTTTTTAAATGGCTCCAAAGGTTTGCTTTTGAAAGTATAAGCATATACCGCAGACGTGCGCAATTGTTGATCTACATAATCTTCTATCTCAAAATCGTGTTTCAGAATTTGATTGTAGGAATAAGAAAGCGTAAGGTTTTCTGGGTCGTAAACGTGTTGTTTTTGGTCTGGACCACGTTCTTTTTTTACACCTATGAAATTTATACTCTGGTTTTTGGTATATTCAATAGCACGGTTTTTTAGGTTGTCTTTGGTCGATTGATTTTCTGTAATATCCAACAAATCTTGCAAAATAATATCTTGGTTGAATGGGTCATATTTTGGCAAAACAAATTGCTCGCCAACAGCATAATTAAACGGCAAATTGATGCCCCATTTTTTGGGTAATAATTTTCCAGCATTAAGATTTGTAACAAAACTGTATTGTCTTGAGTCTGATCGGCTCCGTTCATTTGGTTTGTCTTCTATAGCTCCAAATCCAATGGTATTCATACTTCCTGATGCCGATATAGTAGCAAAATCTGCAAGATTGGTGTCTATAGAAGCAATTGCTGCCATGCCTCCACTATTGTCAGATCCAGACAAACGCAGCTCATTAAACCATACTTCACCAAGGACACTGTTATCATCGGGGTCAAGATTTTTGATTTTGTTGTTTCTAACGCCGACCATCAAAGTTCGAACAACTCCAAAATTTGGATTTCCGCGAACACTAATTTTTAGACTGTTAGGGCTAGACAAAATATTTGAGTCTAATTCATAATCAAATTTGCTATAAACGCCTTCTGGGCTAAAATCTTCTGGATGTTGCATCGCTAAGATTTTTATTTTTGTAAGCAAAGAAAGTGGCAATACCAAGTTATTTTCTTCTGGCCATACTTTTTCTGCCGTGGCACTATCGCTCCAAAGGGTTACTTTTAATGGTTTCTCTATTTGATAATAGTTTTGTGTAAAATCATTTCCAAACCTAATAAATCCAGACATTTGATTATCTTTCAAGCTTTTAACGTCATTATCATCTACCAATGATTCGGCGTGCAAAAACATATTGAGCTTTTTGGACTGTCGCATATCAACATTCACCGTTTTAAAAACGGCACGAGAGTCATCTGCCTCTAATCCCGAACTTGAAATTCTAATAGACAAAGATTGTTCGTTTTGGTTGATTAGCGTATTGTTATTATATACCTGCTCTCTCACAACTGCGGGTGGTGTCACATATTTGATAGGTGTGCGCTCTCCATTTTCCTGAATATTTACTGCCGAAACGTCAAATCCCGTATTGTCATTGTCAGGATTGTCTCCTCCAGGCTCTAGACTATTAGCAAATCGCCGCCATTCGCCCCGTACCAAATCTAAAGTACCAAAACGAAGGGTGATTTGATCTGAAAATCCTGTCAAAAACAGCCGCATAAATTGGATAGACCTAAAATCTTCAATAGTCCCAAACTTTACTTGACTACTGCCCTGCTCTATCGGAATTTTGAACTGTATCCATCTTGATTTGATATCGTCTCCTCCAGTTGGATTGGTTGCATTTGCAATTCGAACATCCGAAATATATTTGTCGCCAACCTTCATATTGGCATTTATATCTATGCTATATTGATAATAAGCATTTATAGTGTTCATCGTATTATCCCGATTTATATCTTCGGCATCTGGATTTGTTGTATTGCCACGGGTATTTCCTACCAAAACTGGCGAGTTACTTTCTAATCCATTGTAATTTTTATAACGTTCTAAAACAGAGCCATTCGCGTCCAAATAAAACTGATAATTGTCTGCGGATGGGTCTTGTAGTCCAGCAAAATTTGGAAACTTTGTGGCCTCTCCAGCATCTGCAAAACCGTCTAATCCAACATCTTGAACAGCTCTATTGCCATCATTTGCATCAAAAGCATAAATCAAAGATTGCGAAACTGGTGTTTGCCCCCAAACAGAACTCAAAGTGTTTTGGCTGGCTCCTGCTTCGGGCAAACCATTTTCATACTGTTTTTTGCCATCTCGCAAAACATCTTCGGAAATTTGACCCAAATTAAAAAAAACTTTTCCAATATTGGTATTCGGAATTTCATTATTATAATAAGGATCCAAAACCCAAAACTGAATATACTCCACATTACTTTGTTCAAAATTGGTAGAATTTATAGGGCGCATAATTCCCCCAAAATTAGTTTTTGGATTGGGTAATACATTGGTGTTTTCCGCAGTTGGATTGAAATTATAAGGACCTCTTTCTGTTGGATAATACGTTAAATCTAGTGTGTTTATCACCGTGGATTGCCCTATCGTCAAATCCAAATTAGGGAATAATTCTCGGCTTAAAATTCTACGGGTACTGTTTAGAGAAATTCCATCCTCTCCAACATCTCCTGGTGTTGAAACATACATAGTTGGGTCGATACTGTACCAATTGAACTTGGCTCTTTTATAACCATAACTTATGTCATTGGCATCTTGACCAAAATCATACGTAACTGGAGTCGTCGGAGTTTCCGGCACTCTTGGCACACTGGACAAA
>JANNBA010000077.1:0-8863 GCA_031384845.1 Bacteroidota bacterium | reverse complement strand
AATTAAAAAAATATTGATGTTTTAAGGCCAAAGAATAATTGTGATGGATAAAGCCCAAACAAAACAAGACTTTACATTGCTGTAAAGTCTTGTTTTTGTGGAGAATATCGGATTCGAACCGACCACCTCTTGCCTGCCAGGCAAGCGCTCTAGCCAAATGAGCTAATCCCCCAATTGTGGCGGCAAATATAAAGTATTTTCTTTGTAAAAACCAAAAAGTTGTTGGTTTTTTTAAAATTTCAACTTTATAAACATCTTTTAAGTAATTTTACACAAAAAAAATGAACAAGAATATTCAAGAGGGAGCAGTTTTGACCACTATTCAAAATAATATTGGCACCATCACGTTTTCACACCCAGCAAGTAACTCGCTAACAAGCAATATGTTATTGGCAATTACAAATCAAATATTGCTTTTTGAAAAAAACTCAAAAGTGGTAGTTATTGTCATGAAAAGCACGGGTGATAGCGCATTTTGTGCCGGTGCGTCATTGACAGAATTAAAAGCGATTCAAAATTTTGACCAAGGAAAAGCATTTTTTATGGGGTTTGCCAATTTGATCAACACGATGCGAAAATGTTCAAAAATGATTGTAGGGCGCATACATTCAAAAGCGGTGGGCGGCGGAGTGGGCTTGATTGCAGCTTGCGATTATGCCGTTGCAACTCAAAATGCAGCCATCAAACTGTCTGAAATTGCCATCGGAATTGGACCTTTTGTAATAGAGCCTGCCGTGACCCGAAAAATAGGAACAGCGGCATTTTGCGAACTTGCGATAGACGCAAACACATGGAAATCTTCTAGTTGGTCACAGCAGAAAGGTCTTTTTGTAAACCTATTTGAAACAGAAAACCAGTTGGATACCGAAGTAGAAATATTGACAAATCGGTTGGCAGCATACAATCCGGAGGCGATGGCAGCACTCAAAAAAGTATTGTGGAAAAAAACCAAAAACTGGGACAAACTACTGGATAAACGAGCTGAAATATCAGGAAACTTGGTGCTTTCGGCTTTTACAAAAAAAGCGTTAGCAAATTTAAAATAATCAAATAACTGCTGTTATTCAAAATTTTGCTTGATTACTTTTCCAGTTTCAGTTTCGGAAAATTTTTCTAAAAAAACAATCTCTTTTGGGGTTTCATATTGATCTAAAACTTCAAAAATGGAAGGGTTTATTTCAAAAAAATCACCTTCGATAACCATTATTAATTTTTGACCCAAAACCAAATCGTTTTTTTTTGTAAAATAAAACCTGGGTTCAACAAGCAACTGGAGTTTTTTTGCGATTATTTCCGGAAAAAGCTTTATCCCACCGCTATTTACAACATCATCTAAACGCCCTAAAAGTTCAAATTGCGAATCATTTTTTAGACAAACTACGTCGTTGGTGACCAAAGGTTTGGACAAAATGTTTGGTGCGTCAATAACCAAACATTGATTGGAATCAACCGAGATTGAAATATTGGGCAAAATAGAAAAATGAGTTTCTCCGATTTTTTTAACGGCTATATGCGAAACGGTTTCGGTCATGCCATAGGTTTCAAAACAACGGGTTGGCAGTTGCAATAAAGCGGTTTGAAGGTTCAAATTGGTTGCTGCGCCGCCAATAATAAGTGTTTTTATTTGGTGCAAACCCAAAAGCGAATTTTGCGCCTGAAGCGGTACCATGGCACAAAAATCAAAAATCAAAACGTTGTTTTGCAACGGATTAGCTTTTGGCTCAACCCAATAAATATCGAGTCCAAGCACCATAGCGCGAACTAGCATCATTTTTCCGGCTACAAACTGGGACGTCAAACAAAGCAAAATCCGTTGTTTGGGTAGCAGATCAAAAAACAGTCCAGTTGCATTAGCAGAGTTGATCATGGCTTGTTTTTGCACCAAAATCGTTTTTGGATTTCCTGTGCTGCCAGAGGTTTTGAGGCTTATAGTCGGCTTGCTATCAAACCAATCCAACAGAAATTGCCCAATAGGTTTTTCAAATTCTTGTCCGTTGCCTATCAAATCATGGGCAAGTTTGATCAAATCAAAGTGATTTAAAGACTTTCCTTCGTGTCGAAAATCTGGGTGTAGATTTATCAAACTACTAGGATTCATGGGTGTGTGCTGTTTTGTTTTCTATTTTTCCGGTCAATTTTTGTTGCCAATTATTCCATTTATATTTTTTGCTTAGCACCAAAAGCAGGATTGGAAAAACAACAACAATGGGCAAAAAAACGCTGTAAGAAACCGTTGGCTCCACAATTTCTTTTAGGATAGAATGGGTTTGAAAAACAGACCATTTTGAAGTTACAAGAAGTGCACCAATCAAATTATTGGCGGCGTGAAAGCCCATTGAAAGTTCGAGACCGTCATCCATCAGGGTCATTATTCCCATCAAAAAACCAGATCCAATATAATAAATCAAAATGACATAACCCATTTTTGAAACTTCAGGATTTGTGAGATGCAATGAACCAAAAATCACAGAGGTCATCAACAGTGGAAACCAACTGTTTTTGCTCAAAACGGCAAATCCTTGCATCAAATACCCACGAAAAACGATCTCTTCGACGGTGGTTTGGACAGGAATAAGCAGTACGCTAATGAGCAACAAAATTAAAAAAGGATAGCAGTTGAAATTCAATTCATAATCATTTGGATTTACAAAATAATCAATTGCGGTGGTAGTAATAATAAAGATAGCCCATATTGAAAAGGAAAAAAACAGCCGTTTCCAATCGAATTTTTGTCGGGCCGTGACCACTTCGAGCAAAGTTTGTTGGTGAAAATGCTTGACAACCAACAAAATGCCTCCGAGGGCAAAAACAAAGGAAACTAGCATCAAAAACAGTGATAGATTGGGTTCGAGAAAACACAGCATCACGTTTTGTTCCGTAGGAAATGCAACGCTATCCCTAGTGGCTTTGATACCAACGGCAATCATCAATGGAAGTTGTCCAACGGTGGCGGCGATTATGATGGTTAGCGAGCCTAAAAGATAGCGCCAAAACTCGTTTTTTGGTTTGATTGCCTGGGTTAAAAACATATTTTGATTTTTGGGTTATAAATATTTACAAATTTAAAAAAAAACGGTCAATCTAATGTAAAATATGGTTTTTTATTAAAAATTACTCCCACAAAACGTTAATGTTAAGTTTTGTAACAAAATACCACATCAAACGACTTACTTTTGTTGTAAAATTATTGCTTACTTTTTATGAAAAAATTACAGATTTCAATCCTGCTTTTATGTTTAAACCTATTTTTTATTAGTTTTTCGCAAGAAAACAATAACTTTAAGAAAATAAAAATTTCGGGCAAAATCATTGATAAACTAACGCTCAAGCCACTAGAATACGCAACAATTAGGCTTCAAAATACCAATAAACCAGCGATCGTTTCTGGTGGTATCACTGCTGTTGATGGTACTTTTGAATTTGAAGTTGTGGCGGGAATATATGACCTGAAAATTGAGTTTATTTCGTTTGATAAATTTGAAATCAAACAGAAAAATATTTCCGAAAACTGGAATATAGGCACGATTTCGCTTTTAGAAAACGCCACAATGCTCAACGAGGTTACGGTACGTACAGAGAAAACTACAGTAGAAATCAAGTTAGACAAAAAAATCTATAACGTAGGCAAAGATATTCTAGTAAAAGGCGGTACGGTGAGTGATGTTTTAGACAATATTCCGTCTGTTTCTGTTGATACAGAAGGGGTTGTGAGCCTTCGTGGCAACGAGAATGTAATGGTTTTGATTGACGGAAAGCCTACAAACGCATTAAATATCGCCCAAGCATTGCGACAAATACCGGCAGACGCAGTAGAAAAAGTGGAGGTAGTAACCAATCCGTCTGCACGTTATGATGCCGAAGGTGGTGGTGGATTGCTGAATATTATTTTGAAAAAAGGAAAAAATCAGGGTTGGAACGGCAGTTTGATCATATCTGGTGGCTATCCAACAACGTATGGCGTTTCGGCAACGGTAAATTTTAAAACTGAAAAAACAAATTTTTTTACAAACACGAGCTACAACAAACGAGATAATCGAGGCAACGCTCTTTTTGACTCACAATATTTGAACCTTGATAGCAGCCCAAAAAACTATATTGTAGAGCGCAGAAACAATCTAAGATCTACAGACGGTTATAGCACCGTTAGTGGTGTAGATTGGTTTTTGAACCAAAAAACAACTTTAACAACATTGGTAAATTTTAGGAAAAATAATGGCGATAATCCAGAAAAAATTGTGTTTGAGAATTTTGATAACAACCACAATTTTCTATCGACTAATTTGCGAGAGAACAATCAAAATACAGTTTCTGAAGACTTGGAATGGTCTGCCAATTTTGTGCAAACTTTTGACAAAGAAGACAAAAAATGGACTATTGATGCAGCTATTGCAAACAATCACGATACCGATACTGCCTCAATTATAGACGATATTAGTCAAAAAACATTAAACGCCAAGCACGAAAAAAGATCTTTGATAAAAACTGATTTGGTATTGCCTTTTGGTAAAAATTATCAATTTGAAACCGGCTACAAGGGAGAGTTCAAAAATCAAATTGTGAATGTAGATTTCACAAACATCATCAACGGCAACATTGATATTCCGACGAGTAATAACGCTAATACGTTGGATTATACTGAAAATATCAATGCCGTTTATGCACAATTGGGCAACAAAATAGATCCGTTTTCCTATTTAATAGGCCTTCGATATGAACAAACCGATTTGGGAATTGGTTTGGCTGCAAACAACGAAAACACGATCAAAAAATTTAAAAAGATTTTTCCAAGTGCCTTTTTAACCTACAAAATATCCGAAAAAAGTAGCCTTTCAGCCAGTGTGAGCCAGCGAATTTCTCGTCCTCGCATTTTTCATATCAACCCAATGAGAAATTTTTCGAGCAATATCAACATTTTTCAAGGAAATCCAAATATAAACCCCTCGTTTACAGACGTTATCGATTTTGGATATTTGCACCGCTGGAACAAAATAACACTAAACACCTCGTTATATTTCAATAAAACAACCGATTCATTTCAAGTAGTGAGACGAGAGTCTGGCGAATTTTATTATAAAATTATAGAAGGTGCAGACATTTATGACAATAATGGCAACTTGATTACCATTGTAGGTCAGCCCGACATCAAAACGCCAATTATTATTGCAACCCCAATTAATTTGGCCACAGAGTTGCGATTAGGCTTTGAGTTTACCCTTAATTATACCCCTTTCAAATGGTGGAAATTGAATTCAAATTTTAATTTTTTTCAAAACGAAACGCAAGGAAAATATGTTTATACCAACTTTCAAAACAACGAAATAACACAAAATTTTGACAAAACCGCCTTCTCATGGAGCAGCAGGTTGAACTCAAAAATCACGTTTCCGAACAAAATTGATTTTCAAACCAACCTTACTTACAACGCACCGCAAGTGAATGCTCAAGGCAAAAACATTGGTGTTTTGGCAGCAAATATTGGTTTTAGTAAGGATATTTTGAAAGACAAAGCCACGATTGCGCTCAATGTGCAAGACCTTTTTAATAGCCGCAAAAGGATTTCAGAAACCAATTTGCCACAAGTAAATACGTATTCAGAAATGCAACGGGCAGAGCGTCAAATACTACTTTCGTTTACCTATCGATTTAACAAGAAGAAAGGCGAGAAAGAAAAACAACCCAGAAAAGAAGGCGAAAACGAGGGTGGCGAATTTTAACAATTGTTTAGATTTCAAAAAACACTATATTTGTGGTTGAAATGAAAATAACAGAGCAAATAAAGCACCCTATTCAGCAAGAGATGGCACTTTTTGAACAAAAGTTCCATAAAGCGATGCACTCAAACGTGGCTTTGCTAAACAGAATCACCTATTATATCGTTAACAGAAAAGGCAAACAAATGCGGCCTATGTTTGTGTTTTTGACCGCCAAAATGGTGTCAAACGGCAGCATAAACGAACGAACCTATCGTGGTGCTGCTGTGATCGAACTGATTCATACCGCCACATTGGTGCATGACGATGTTGTGGATGACAGCAACCAACGCAGGGGTTTTTTTTCGATAAATGCCCTTTGGAAAAACAAAATTGCGGTTTTGGTTGGCGATTATTTGCTCTCAAAAGGATTGTTGCTCTCGATAGACAACAACGATTTTGACCTGCTCAAAATCATCTCGGTAGCCGTTCGTGAAATGAGCGAAGGCGAACTCCTTCAGATCGAAAAAGCCAGAAGATTAGACATCACAGAAACCATTTATTTTGAAATTATCCGAAAAAAAACTGCCACACTGATAGCCGCCTGCTGTGCGCTTGGCGCAAAATCTATGATAGACAACGAAATTGAAGTCGAAAATATGCGCAAGTTTGGCGAGCTCATTGGCACCGCATTTCAAATCAAAGATGATATGTTTGACTATACAGACGAGGCAATTGGCAAGCCCACCGGCATCGACATCAAAGAGCAAAAAATGACACTTCCGCTCATTCATGTGCTTAACAACTGCAACACAAACGATAAAAACTGGCTCATCAACTCGATCAAAAACCACAACAAAGACAAAAAAAGAGTCAAAGAAGTTATCGCTTTTGTGATAAAAAACAACGGATTGGCGTATGCCGAACAAAAAATGATTGAATTTCAAACAGAAGCGTTGACCCTATTGGCGCATTATCCAGATTCTGAATTCAAAAAAGCCTTGATTTTGATGGTGAATTATGTTATCGAAAGGAGAAAATAGGGGTTTTTTTGGTTTGACAAAAATAATAATAATTTGTTTTTTGGCAAAAACCCACTATCACTTACGCAAACCCTATTGTTTGCAAGGGTTTTGCTTTTTTTTTGTAAAAAGTTGAAAAAAAAGTTGAAAAAAAAATTTTTGTATTAAATGTTTTGTTAATTTTACAAAAGATTAGCAGTAGTATTTGTGTTTTAACCTTAAAAAACATAACTTTATGCACTATATAAACAGCAAACAGCAAACAGCAAACAGCAAACAGCAAACAGCAAACAGCAAACAGCAAACAGCAAACAGCAAACAGCAAACAGCAAACAGCAAACAGCAAACAGCAAACAGCAAACTGCAAACTGCAAACTAATAACGGTTGATTGGTTTGAATTTGAGCAGTATTTCATTTTAAAAAATAAAAAGTCAAAGGTGCAGCACGTGGGATTGTGCTATTCCTGATCCACGTTAATCTAAAAGATTGGCTTATCGCTTTAGTATTTGGCTTGGTTTTTTTATTAAAAATTACAATTTTCTAACCTATAAATTTGTTTTATGAAAACAGTATTTTTATTTTTATTTCTCACTTTGGCTTCTTGTACAAAAGACAGTTCTAGTCAAAATCCAGTTTCGCAACTGCCATCTGCCACAACAACTGGTGCTAACACAGCAGGCTGCTACATTAACGGCAAACTTTTAATACCGAAAAATGGTGAACAAGCAATTGGAGGACCTGCTTTATATGGTTTGACAACTGGGGTTGGAATAAATTTTAATGCTCCAATTATAGGAGATGATTATAGATATATCAATATAAAAAATTTCAAAGATGCGGATGGTGATGAAATTTATTTGCACTTAAATGATATGACTCAAGGTCTTGGTAATTATACAGTTGGGCAAAGTAATGGACAATATTACACAAATAGTTTACCAAATAATAATATAGTTGTAAGAAAAAACATAAACACAACTTATGAAACTACATATTTATCGAGTAGTAATTCAGGTATAATTACATTCACAAGATTTGACTATCAAAATGGAATTTATTCCGGAATTTTTAATTGCACATTATATAATGTTGATAATCCCTCACAAATAATTCAAGTAACAGATGGCAGATTTGATATTAATGTCGCAACACTTAATCATTAAAAAAATAAAAATTATGAAACTTGACAGATTACGGTACAAAAGAACAGCCAAACCTTTCCTTTTTTAATAGTTCTTAAAATCCTTATTACTTTAGCAATCAATATTAACTCGCTTACTTTCAGTAAGCATAAAAATTTAAAACAATGAAAAAATTAACAATTTTATTATTAGCAACAATTTTGCTAACAAGTTGCTCCAAAGACACTACCGTTGAAACCCCAGCCGACACCCTGCCACCTGCCACAACTACTGGGGCAAACACAGCAGGTTGCTACGTTAACGGTAAACTTTTAATTCCAAAAAATGGTGAACAAGCTATCGGTGGGTCGCCGAATTATGGATTATATCAAAGACAAGGTAATAATTTTTGGCCAAATAAAAATGATTATTTTGGAGTAGATATTTCAAATAAAAAAGATTTTCAAAATTTTAGTGTCTATGTTTGGATAAAAGATATGCAGAATGGCAATGGTGATTACATAGTTGGTCAATCGAATGGACAAATACATTCAAATGGACCAAATAATAATCAAATATTTGCTTATGTAAATATAGATGGAACATTAAAAACATATTACTCATCTATTAATTCTGGAATAATAAAAATAACTCGTTCGGATATGATTACAGGAATTGCAATATTCTCTGGAACATTTAGTGCAACTTTATATAATATAAATAATCCATCAGAAACCATACAGGTTACAGATGGAAGATTCGATATCAACGCATTAACATTAAATCATTAAAAAAGAGGCGATTGCAGTCTCCTCTCAATTACAATTAAACAACAAATATCTACAAAAAAATTATTAATTTAATCTTTACAAAAGTATGAAAAATTTATTTATCAGCATTTTGTGTTTTATAAGCACAAGAAAAAGAGCCAATTGCTCCAAAAGATTACACTGTTGCTATGGACAGTCTTTTAAAATTTGTTAAAAAAGACAATCTTAAAACAGGTCTACTTTATGATAGAGTGGTTGC
>JANNBA010000052.1:0-7612 GCA_031384845.1 Bacteroidota bacterium | reverse complement strand
ATGGGCTTACCTACAAATATATCATGGGCAGTTTCCATTCTTCTTTTGGTCAAACATAGTTGTTTTATTTTAATAATCCCAAAGGGATTAAATGTGCATAGAAAATCAATTTGTTTTTAGGTTCGACCCCTTTGGGGTCGTATGGAATTACAATATTCTTTGCAATAATTATATAACCTCTTTGAGGTTTGTTTAGTCTATCCGATCGCTTGGATTTTTATCCGAGCCCAAAAGTGATGCAAAACACTACAAAAAATTGCAAAATAACATACCATAAAAAAAGAGGTACAATAACCACTTTGAAATGGCCACAAAACTTTACGATAACCCCATAGAGATGACAAAATTGCCGGTTCCGTTCAATTGGAGTTTCATTGTTGGCTTTTCAAGCCCAACGAAACTCTAGCTTTTGGCAGATAGTGCCTTTATTTAAGTTACTAGTGGTAAATCTTCATCTTCAGAGTTTTCAGGTAAATCATTATTTTCATTCAGCAGTTCATTTCTTAATTTTAAATAATCAATAAATGCCATTTCTGTTAATTCTTTATATTCCCTATTTTCCCAACCAATTTTTAATACAAATTCTTCTAAATTTTTTGTTTCCTCAAAAATCTTAAGAAGTCTTAGTGGACCTATTTTTAAGTCTTTATAAGATATAATATGAGTTATCAAAGGGTTTTCTTTAAATCGAATTGCTTTTCTAACTCGTAATTTATCATCCTCGCGTTTAATTATTTCTTCACTACCTTGAACATTTGTCGATTTCAGTAGTGCCTCGTTATAAACTTTCAATGAATTTGAAATTTCTTTTAACTCTTGAACTTGTTGTTGTAAGTTTTTTATGTTTACATCAGTACTTTTTCTTGATAAATAATCTGCAAATATTCCAGCCCATTGTTCTTTTAACCAAGATGTTATATCGTCAAAATTCTCAAAATCTTTAACGTAATTATTATTACGCTGAGATATTATTTCATCCAGTAATTTAAATATATTAACATTATCAACGTGAGCATAAATTATATTTGAATTGTCTCTATTTTTTTTGAAAGTTTCATATTCAGAATGAACACCTTTCTCAACAAAAATAAATATTGGTATATTTTTTTCACGAGCAGTTATATATTCTTTTTTTGTTATTGAATTGTAAAAAAGTATTTTTTCATTATTTTTATCAGTAATATCTTCATCAGATGCTGGACTGCCATATTTTCCTCCAATAATTAATATTAGCATATGACAAGTTTCAATTTCGGCATAACAAGAAATATCTAATGAATGATCTGAATGAAATGGAATATCTCCATTTTCAAATAATACAGATTCATAACCCATTTGTTTTATAAATGCTTCAATATGTCTTCTTGTATGTTTTAGGTCAATATAAGTTGAACTTACAAATATTCTTGGTTTTGCCATAATTTATTATATTTTTATTCGATTTTTTTTTGCATTTCTGCCAACTAGTAAATACACGAAAGTTCTTGCGTTTTTAACATTTTTTTATGATGATTGCGCTTTCAAATATTTATCAAAAATAGTATTATTTTTTTAGATACAAGCAATTCTTGATTTTTTTTAAAGTCATCTTTTTTGTTTAGCTTGTTTACTAGTTGGTCTTAGTGGTCTTTGTATTGTATCTACTAATTTTCTGCTAAGTTGTGTGTAGATAGTTGTGGTTTTACTACTACTATGTCCTAATAATTCCTGTATATATCTCAAATCGGTTCCGTTTTCTAATAAATGTGTAGCAAAACTATGAAGCAGACTATGAAAACGAACTACTTTTATGGGCAACCATTAGTGGTTATCAATCAGCACCAAACAAATAACCTCTCAAAAACCCAATAAGTCTAAACTCGCCCCGATGTAGCGGTATCCTTTTATTGGTTTTTTCAAAAACCAATAAAAGATATAGCGTGCAGCGGGACAGATAGTGTAATGAATACGCCCGTGCTGCGCCAAAAAAATATAAAAATGGTGTTTTAAATTTGTATATTTGCACCCTCAAAAAAAAAAAAAAATGATTACAGTAAATGATATTTCGGTGCAATTTGGTGGTACAACGCTTTTTAGTGATGTTTCTTTTGCGATAAACGAGAATGATAAAATTGCGTTGATGGGCAAAAATGGTGCTGGAAAATCAACTTTACTCAAGATTATTGCGGGGCAATCCAAGCCTTCGACAGGCAATATTTCGGCTCCAAAAGAGGCCGTTATTGCTTATTTGCCACAACATTTGTTGACCACAGACGGGGCAACGGTAATGGAAGAAACCTCGAAAGCATTTGGCGAAATTTTTGCGATGAAGTATGAAATCGAGGCCATAAACGAGCAGCTAACCATTAGAACCGACTATGAATCAGATGCTTATATGAAATTGATTGAACGCGTGTCTGATTTGAGCGAAAAATTTTATGCGATTGAAGAGGTCAATTATGAGGCCGAAGTAGAGAAAATATTGTTGGGTTTGGGTTTTGTTCGGGAGGATTTTCAGCGTCAAACTTCGGAGTTTTCGGGTGGGTGGCGCATGCGTATTGAGCTGGCAAAAATATTGTTGCAAAAACCAGATTTGATACTCCTTGACGAGCCTACAAATCACATGGATATCGAAAGTATTCAGTGGCTCGAAGATTTTTTGATCAATTCGGCCAAGGCAGTAGTGGTGATTTCGCACGATAAAACCTTTGTGGACAACATCACAAACCGCACAATCGAGGTGACAATGGGGCGCATTTATGACTATAAAGCCAAATATTCGCACTATCTTGAACTTCGCAAAGACCGCAGGGTTCATCAGCAAAAAGCCTATGACGAGCAGCAGCGTATGATTACTGATAATCAAGAGTTTATAGATCGTTTTAAAGGCACTTTTTCTAAAACTTTGTCGGTACAATCAAGGGTCAAAATGTTAGAAAAAATTGTTCCGGTGCAGATTGACGAGATTGATACTTCGGCTTTGAAACTGAAATTTCCGCCCTCGATAAGATCGGGTCAATATCCGGTGATTGTCAAGGATTTGGGCAAAGTATATGGTTCCAAAGTGGTTTTTAAGGATGCTAATATCGTGATCGAAAGGGGGCAGAAAGTTGCGTTTGTCGGCAAAAATGGTGAGGGAAAATCGACGATGATCAAGGCTATCATGAAACAAATTGAGATCGATAACGGCAGTGTAGAGATTGGTCATAACGCTATGATTGGCTATTTTGCTCAAAATCAAGCGGCATTGTTGGATGAAAACGCAACCATTTTTGAAACTATCGACGATATTGCCGTGGGCGATGTGCGCACCAAAATCAAAGATATTTTGGGCGCTTTCATGTTTCACGGCGACGATGTTACCAAAAAGGTCAAGGTGCTTTCTGGCGGCGAAAAAACGCGTTTGGCGATGATTAGACTGCTTTTGGAACCAGTAAATTTGTTGATTCTCGATGAGCCTTCAAACCATTTGGACATGAAAACCAAGGATATTATCAAGGATGCGCTACGTGATTTTGACGGAACCTTAATTTTGGTTTCGCA
This sequence comes from Bacteroidota bacterium, assembly GCA_031384845.1. Classification (GTDB taxonomy): domain Bacteria; phylum Bacteroidota; class Bacteroidia; order Flavobacteriales; family Flavobacteriaceae; genus Flavobacterium. The sequence goes on along the minus strand of JANNBA010000052.1, from coordinate 4,090 downwards.
CGATCGTGATTTTCTAGACGGCTTGGCAACCAAAGTTTTTGAGTTTGGAAATCAACGTGTTAAAGAACATTTTGAAGATGTTAAAGGCTTTTTGGCCAACAAAAAAATGGAAAATCTTCGAGAAATCGAAAAATAATAGGTTTTAAATAGTAGGTTATGTTTTTTTGGCGCAGCACAGGCGTATTCACAACACCACCCGTCCCGCTGCACGCTATATCTTTTTTTGGTTTTTGAAAAAACCAAAAAAAGGATGCCGCTGCATCGGGGCGAAATGACACCAATTGGGTTTTCAAGACATTTTGAAAATACATCTCCCAAATTTGGTTAGAGCACTTATGCCCAAAAGTGTTGAAAACAATACAAAAATTTGCAAAATGACATCAAAATAAATGAAGTACAATAACGGCTTTGTGATGGAAAAATAACTTTACGATTATCCTATATGCTGACAATATTCCCCGTCCGTTCAACCGGAGTTTATCTCATGGGCAATAATCTTATCTGTATTCGATGATTGCAATTCATTGTTGGGTTTTCGATCTTAATGAAATGCTGGCTGTTTGGCAGAAATACTTTTTTTTGTTATATTTGGCTTCGTTTTAGTTATGTTTTTATAAATAGTAGTACAAAAAGAAAAAAATAACGTTTTATTATTATTAAATATTTCCCAAAATGTATACTTTTGCTGAAAATGGAGTATATTTATATCATTAAGTTTTTAAATCAAAAAGAAATGAATAAGAAAAAAGCAAACTATAGAACAGATTTTTTACTTCCGAAGAATAATTTTTTGGTAGGTTTAGGAAGCGTGTTGAATCTTGCGGGCGCTTATTTTAGTTATAATTATTCTAAATCAGAAAAAGAAGCGGATTACAAGGCTATATATTCTGATTGGAAAAATATTGGTAACGATTTTAAAGTTTCAAAAGAAAAATTTGAAAAAGACAATAAAGATAGACTATTACTTAATTTTCAATAATGGCTAAACAAGAAATTAAAAAATCGACCGCACAACCTGATAATAATAGTAGATCAGTTGAACTTGTTGAGCTTGAGCATGAGCTAACTACAATTAATCCACAAATTTTTCAAGGACTTACTCCAAAGAAAAAAGATGAAATTTTAAAAAGCGTTTCTGTTACAATGATACAGGAGCGTTCTCATTCTGGCCCTCTACCTGATGCTGAAACATTAATTCAATATAATTCTGTTATTCCTGAAGGTGCAGATAGAATAATGAAAATGGCAGAAAAGCAACAAGAACACAGAATGAATATAGAAAATTCAGTTATTTTGAGCCAATCAAAACAAAGTAATTTGGGTCAATGGTTTGGTTTGATTATAGGTTTAGTAGGAATTGGTTGTGGAACTTTTTTGGCTTATTGCGGAGAAACTACTGTCGGAGGAATAATAGCTGGTGGAACTGTTGTCAGTTTAGTTTCAGTATTTGTAATTGGTAAAAGATTTCAAAAATCTGACAACTAATTTTAATCGTTTCGTAGTTCAAATTCTTGCATTTAACGTCTCGTGGATATAAGATGTTGTGGATTTGTAAACCCGAAACATTTGATCAAACACCGAAAAAAAAAGTACAAAACAAATTTGAAATTAATCTCGAAAACCCCAATTTTGCCAAACTCATGCAGATTTAAACCTACGGTTGCTGTGATGCGAAAAATTTTGTACTTTTCAGATTTAATTAAATATACCTAATTTGAAAAAAAAGGAGTACAATAACCCCTTTGAAATGGCCACAAACCTTACGATAACCCCATAGCGTGATAAAATTGACGGTTCCGTTCAACCGGAGTTTATCTCATGTACTATATTTTTTGTCGGTATTCGATGATTGCAATTCATTGTTGGCTTTTCAGGCCCAACGAAACTCTATCTTTTAGCGGCTGCCTTTTTCAATGAGATTATTTACAATATTTTTTGATCAATTTATATGCTTCTTCGTTTCCTAATTCTCCTGCTAAACTAAAATCTATACAGGCACTATTTTTTTGTTTTAAATATAATTTTGCTATTCCTCTTTTCAAATATACTTCTCCATCTTTTGAATATATTTCTATTGATTTATTGTAATCAGAAATCGCGCTTTTGTATTCTTTTAAATCCGTTTTTGCATCTGCTCTAAAATTGTATGCATTGCTATATTCTGGATATAATTCAATTGCTTTTGTAAAATCAATAATTGCTGACGATATGTTTTTTATTAAATATTTCATTCTGCCTCTATTGTAATAAGCATCTGCATCATCTTTTTTTATTGCGATTAATTTTGAATAATCCAAAAGGGCACCACGATAATCATTAAGGTCTTCTTTTAGAGAAGCTCTTTGCTTGTAGGCATAGTCATAATTTGGGTCAATTTCTAATGCTTCATTGAAATCCTCCATCGCACCTTTATAGTCTTCAATTTGAACTTTAGCAAAACCTCTATTTACATATGCATTTACATCATTTGGATCATCTTCAATCTTTTTAGAATATTCAACAATGGCATCATTATTTTCCTTTTCCCAATCAATAGTTGTTGCTTCGCCAATTGTTTGACAATAGCAATTTCCAAAAGAAAAAGTAACCAAAAGCAAGGTAAATATTTTTTTCATGAGGTTTTTATCTTTTTTAAACTGAATTTCATTTTTACGATTTTCACGAAGGTTGCCGCTAACGTTCTCGCGCTACAAGCAGTTTGGGACTAAATTAAACCCTATTTTCGGATTTGCCAAATCATCCAAATGCAAAACCAATTTCAAATTAAGCCTAGTGCCCAAATTGCTTGTAGCGTGTGTTACCAGCTGACTATTTTATTAGATTTCTTTTTTTCTCCATTTTTAAAAACTTAAGTATGAAAAAAAGAAAAACTCCTCCCAACAGTATTTTTGCTATAGCCACCCAATAATTATAAGGCTCTTCAATCTGTTTTAGGTTTTCGGGATTATTAATTTTTATTGATTTGAAAAATTTTTGCTTATTTAATTGATTGTAGGAGGCAACTTTTGAATAAATAAAAAAATAAGAAATGCCATTTAAATATAAAATTATGGTTTCTCCATTTTCTTCTTCCGAATTTTCCTCTTTAAAAATTAGTTTATATGCTATGTAATTATTGAGTTTTATTTGTGTTGAATCTTTTAAAAACATCCCTTTTTTCGACATACTTTTCAGTTGTTCAGTAGCCAATATGGTGTAGCTTTTTTGTAATGCTTTTGTGTTTTGGGGAAGTTCATTATTAACAAATGTTTCCACACGCATAGCAACATAAGATTCTTCTTTTGAATTCAAATAATATGCGTTAAGCTTAGCTTCTTTCGTAACATTTTCAAAAGTTTCTGGCTTATTTAGGAAGTCAACTGTAACATTTTCATCAATCTTGGTTTGACTAAAAAGAAATTCTGAAAATATTAAGGTTATGAGAATTAAATACTTATTCATAAAATTTATTCTGTGGTTATGTTTAGTTTGCTGGTAACTAGTAAATATACGAAAGTTCTTGCGTTTTTAACATTTTTTTATGTTGATTGCACTTTCAAAAATTTATCAAAAATAGTATTATTTTTTAAATATAAGCAATTTTAATTTTTTTATAAATCATTTTTTTTGTTTACCTTGCTTACTAGCTGGTCTAATGGACTTTGTATTTTATCTACTATTTTACTGCTAAGGTGTGTGTAGATGGTTGTGGTTTTGATGCTTGCATGTCCTAAAAACTGTTGTATGTAGCGGATGTCGGTTCCGTTTTCTAATAAATGTGTGGCAAAACTGTGAAGCAGTCTATAAGAACGAACTACTTTGTTTGGGCAACCATTTGCGGTAAACAATCATCACCCAAACAAATAACATCTTGAAAACCCAATAAGTCTCAATTCGCCCCGATGTAGCGGCATCCTTTTTGGATTTTCTTTTTCGGAAAATCCAAAAAGATATAGCGTGCAGCGGGACAGGTGGTGTGGCAAGACAGATGCTGTGCGCCAAAAAATGGGTATTGGTTTTTGTTAATTTTGGTTTCTGGTATTTTGGTTTATTTAAAGTTTGCTTTGCGTGCTATTATTTTGTTTTTGAGAGAGATACAAAAAACCTGTAT
>JANNBA010000028.1:0-7858 GCA_031384845.1 Bacteroidota bacterium | reverse complement strand
TTTAATAAATTCTTTAAATTTACTCTCTGGAATTTCTAATTGTTTTAATTCTGAATCTTCTTCGTTTTCAATTAGTAAGCCGTTGTCCTTAATATATTTATCTACATGTTTTAAGAGAAAGTCATATTAAGCAGTTTAAATGGCTGGAAAATAAGCTAGGTATTCCTTTGAGAAAAGATTTACCTAGTTTCAGCGAGTTTATTGAAATAACTGAACGAAGAAATCTTTTTGTTCATTGTAACGGAGCGGTTTCAAGACAATACATTGAAAATTGTAGAGAAAATGACGTGAAAGGCATTGATGAATTAAAAATTGGTAGTTTATTAGATGCAAAACCAGCTTATTTTAGTAAATGTTACGTGACATTATTTGAAATTGGTGTAAAATTAGGTCATGTAATGTGGCGGAAATTAAAACCAGAAGAAAATGATGAAGCAGACGGACATTTAAATGAAGTATGTTACGAACTTTTAATAAAAGGACATTACAAACTAGCCATTAATTTATTAACTTTTGCAACCGAAACTTTAAAAAAGCATACTCAAGAAATGGTTTGTGTTTTTACAATAAACAAAGCTTTAGCATATTATTTATCAAACAAAAAACAGGATTGTATAAAAGTATTAGATAAACATGATTGGTCGGCAACTAATGACAAATTCAAACTTGCAATAGAAATCCTAAAAGAAAATTACAACGAATCATTGGAAATAATGAAATCTATTGGTAGTAAGAATGAACATTTAAATGGAGAAGCTTATCGTGATTGGCCTCTATTTAATGACATCAGAAAAACAGAGGAATTCAAGCAAACCTATAAAGAAATTTTTGCAGAAGAATTAATTTATAAGGAAACTAAACCACGAGATTTAGAAGATATTTTAACTGAACTAAAACAAATGAGGAAAGAAACGGAAGAAGCCCAAAATGCTGAAAGCGATGTAGTTATTGAGGAATCGGAATTAATAACTGAAGAAACTGAAAACGTAATCGAAGAATAAAAACAGCAGGTAACAGCCAGAGTTTCGTTGGGCTTGAAAAGCCAACAATGAAACTCCGGTAGAACGGAACCGTCAATTTTATCATCTCTATGGGGTTATCGTAAAGTTTTGTGGGTATTTCAAAGCTATTTCAGCATCTCTTTTTTTTGATGCGATTTTCAAGTTAAGTAGTGTTTTGCTCGATTCATAAACTTGTTGAATCTTAATTCATTTGGATATTTTTTTTTCATATTAGATATATTTAATTATATTTGTAAAGTACAAAATATCGGTATTATAGCTACCGTAGGTTTAGTTCAACTCACGCTACAAGCAATTTGGGCATTGGGTTTAATTTAAAGTTGGTTTTGTATTTGGAAGATTTGGCAAATCCGAAAATAGGGCTTAATTTTTCCCAAACTGCTTGTAGCGCAGGAATGTTGGTAGAAAATTTTTATAATCATGCTAAAAAAACGAGTCGAAAATTAAAAATTATATAACCAAAGGGCGGAAAAATTGAAACATTGAAAAAAAACTGATTGTATTTTAAATTAAATATATTTTAAAAATGAAAAAAATTATCTTTATTGTTCTACTTATTATCTCTTTTCAAAACAATTTAAATGCACAAAATCCTATAACCGTAATAATTACAGGCGAATGTTCTAATGCAAGTGGTACTTATACATATAATGGATTAGTAAATGGGAAAAACAACTATACACAAACTTTTGTTATTGATGGAGAAATTATAGTTATTGGTGTTGGTTTTGACAATATTAAATGGGTTATATATACAGGTGGAAATTTAACCGATGCAGGTTTTAGTAATATTGCAGTACCAGCTGGATTATTACCTCCATTTACCGGTTGGGTAAAAACTCAATGTATGGGAGGAACTATGATAATTGAACAAAATCTATCAACAAACGAATTTGAAAATTTTAGTGACAAAATATTAGTTTTTCCAAACCCAACAAATAATTTCATTACAATTGAAAACGAAGAAAATTCATCCGATTATTTTAAATACAAAATTTTTGATTTAATGGGAAGACCTATAATAAGTGGGAATTCAAAATTTAACGAAGAAATAAATGTTGAAAGTTTAACCCTCGGGAATTATATAATACAACTAGAAACCGAGAATGGACAAAAGTCAACTAAAAAATTGATTAAAAATTAAATTTTCTGCCAAAAGCCAGCCTTTCTTCGACCCCGAAAAGCCAACAATGAATGGCAATCATCAAATACCGACAAAAAATATTGTCTATGAGATAATCTCCGGTAGAACGTGCCCGAAGTTTTCAAAAATTACTTTGACTGCTTTGTACTTTCAGGTTCGGGTGGGGGTTTTGGTCTTGAAATGAAAGATCAATAAAGTTGCAATAATTGTATGGACATTCTAAATCTCAAAACAACTGAATTTTTTTCTTTGAAAACAGAGTAGGAGTCTAAAGTTCGGGAGGATACAAGAAATAGAAAGTCGATAAAAAAGGACTTGGAGTTGGAACAATTGCTGAAATTACAGTTTTTATAATTGAAAAACACAGATGTTAGAAATATTTAATAATCGGTGTATAAACAAAACTAATGCTGTTTTTTATACGCTGTTCTCTAATGGTAAAAATAATACAAAAAAATTAAAATTTTTCGAGTACCAAATTAATCAATTTGACGATTGTTTTTTCGGGGTTTTGGCTAAAGGTGCCGCTAGATCGGTTGGCGATTATAGCACTCAATGAAAGCGCTCGGTGTCCCAAAAGTGCAGAAAGCCCATATATGGCAGCAGTTTCCATTTCGAGATTTGTAATTTTGAGGTTATTAATTTCAAAACTATCCATCTTCGAATTGAGGTTTTTGTCTTGAATGTCAAGTCGCAAAATGCGTCCTTGTGGGCCATAAAAACCAGGTGCGGTGGCGGTTATTCCAGTGAATATGTTGTTATTCTCAAAAACATTTTGTAGTATAGGTGCAGCAGCAATACAGTAGGGTTTTCCCTTTAATTGGTCCCAATTGGTGTGTTGTACGAAGGCATTTTCGATATTTGAATGACTGATGTGGTCTATTTGATAGGAGCGGAGCATATTATCTAGTCCAATGGCGTATTGTGATAGCACAAAGCTATCTACAGGAATGTGTGGCTGTAGCGACCCCGATGTTCCAATTCTAATGATATTTAACGATTTGAGATTGGCTTTTGGAATTTTTGTTTCTAGGTCGATGTTGGCTAATGCGTCGAGTTCGTTCATTACAATGTCGATATTATCTGGGCCAATTCCGGTTGAAATAACGGTGATTCGTTTGCCATTGAGATATCCTGTTTGGGTTTTGAATTCACGCTTTTGGGTCGAAAATTCGATAGAATCAAAATTTTGAGTGATTTTCTCGACGCGGTCTTGATCGCCAACAAATATAATATCTTGGGCTATTTGCTCTGGCAAAAGGTTGAGATGATATACACTACCGTCTGGATTTAGAATAAGTTCTGATGCTTGTATCATTGTTTTTGGTCTTAAAATTATCCGCCTACTCGTTTTACTTTGAAGCCTTTTTGTATTAATAAATCCATTATTTTGCTGCGATAATCTCCTTGGATAATGATCGAATCGTCTTTGAAAGTACCGCCAACACTAAGTTTTGTTTTAAGTTCCTTGGCCAATGTCTTAAAATCATCATCGCTACCAGTATAGCCTTCTATGATGGTAGTTGGTTTTCCTTTTCGTTTTTCAAATTTGCAAATCATCGGTTCGGATTGGATCCAAAGTGGTGGTTTTTCTGAAACAACCATTTCGTCTTCTGTTGGTTGATGGTCCGGAAAAAGGTTTTTGAGTTGGTCTTTTAAATCCATTTTGTTGGCTTTTTAATTTTGCTTAAAAAAAAATCAATAGCCGTTTTGTAAACAAAACTCTATTTGCATTTTATGAATATCACTTTTGTTTATGCTTTTTTAATAAGCCCTAAATCTACCAATCTTTCGTGCAAAAAGTCGCCTGCCGAAATGTCCGCATACTGTTTTGGATGGTTTTCGTCGATGCAATTTGCTAAACAATCCAATCGCATATCGCTCACGGGGTGCATAAAAAACGGTATCGAATATCTTGAAGTTCCCCACAACTCGCGTGGTGGATTGACAACTTGGTGTATGGTTGATTTTAGTTTGTTGTTGGTGTGTCTCGAGAGCATATCCCCCACGTTGATTACCAATTCGTCTGGAGCTGCAACGGCGTCTATCCATTGCCCATCGTGGTTTTGAACTTGTAAGCCTTTGCCTTGTGCGCCCATCAAAAGGGTGATCAAATTGATATCACCGTGTGCGGCTGCTCGAATGGCATTTTCGGGTTCGGTTGTGATTGGTGGATAGTGTATAGGTCGCAAAATGGAGTTTCCGTTATAGCCATATTGGTCAAAATAAAATTCGTTGAGCCCTAGGTGCAATGCTAATGCACGGAGTACATAAATGCCAGTTTTTTCTAGCATTTGGTAGGCTAATTTTCCTGCAATGTTAAATCGAGGTAATTCTGTAACATTTAGATTTTCTGGATATTCGTGTGCATATTTGGAGTCTTTTTCAACATATTGGCCAAAATGCCAAAACTCTTTTAGGTCTCCTTCTTTGCGGCCTTTTGCGTGCTCTTTTCCAAAGGAAACATAACCACGCTGTCCTCCAATTTCTGGATTTTCATAGCTGTATTTGGTTTCTAATGGTAGGGCAAAAAAATTGCGGATTTCGCTATAAAGTTCTCCAACTAAATCATCATCCAAAAAATGTCCTTTGAGGGCTACAAAGCCTATTTCTTCAAAGGCATTCCCGATTTCATTTACAAATTTTTGTTTGCGTTTCGGGTCGTCCGAAAGGAAATCACGCAAGTCAACGCTTGGAATATTTTGCATAGTATTCTATTTTATGGTCAATTTTGACTGACAATTTCTTTGTCATCACAAATGTAATTATAATTTTTTGAATCTTTTGTGAAAAAATGCCATCTGCTTACATTTTGTTGTTTTTGATTTAAATTTTTCGTTTTGGTTAGGTATAATTTTGAATGTTTGTGTTTTTAGGAAATATTACCAAAACTGAGATTTATTTTTGAGATTTTTATTTTTCATCAAGATTAACGGCTATCTGCGGCTTGCGTGAGGGCAAAGGCGGAGCTCTTTTGGGGCTGGGCTTTTTCTGCCCAGTCCCAAAAAGCGGGAGCCGGAGACCGACCCGAAGGGGCACGCCCAAAAAAATTAGAATCTAATCGTAAATTGTTCTTGTTTTTGTTCTGTTCTAAAAAACAGGATGCCCCACCCGAAAGTGTCGATTGTGGCGGTGACTTTGGGGTGAATTTTGATGGTTTTCCAGGCGTTTTGCATTTGATCAGACCAGTTGATATCGTCTAAAATCAGGATGGTTTGTGCAGAAATATGTGGCAAAAGTTGTTCAAAATAGGCGATTGTTGCCGTTTCAGAGTGGTTTCCGTCTATATAAATGAGTTGGTATTGTTGGGTTTTTGGTATTGTTGAAAAAAAATCATCAAATCTAATATTCTGTAAATCAATGTTTTGGATTGACATTTTTTGAAAATGTTGGGCTGCCAAATGGGCTGTTTTTGGACATCCTTCTACGGTTGTGATCTTGGCTTTTGGATTTCCGAGCGAAAGGCTGGCGGTGGCCAAACCGAGGGATGTGCCGAGTTCGAGTATGTGGTTGGGTTCAAAATAGCGTGTGATGCGGTAGAGTAGGCGGGCTCTTTTTGGGGTTATACCGGCTGTTTTTGCGATTTGATGCACGGCACGGTGGTTGGTTTTAAAAATTTTGGAGCCGCTTCCAAAGTCTGTTACTTCAATTATTTGTTTGTTTTTATAAAGTGATTTTCTGTTATTTTGTAACGCTGTATAGTCTGGAAAAACACTTTTGTCGTACAAACATTTGGTTACAAAATCAAAAACAAAGGGCGAGTGTACGCCGTGTTCGTTGGTTGATTTTAGCCAAAATTGTAGGTATCTTTTGAGGTATTGAAGCATTTTTTATTTCAAAATACGGGTTGTTTGTTATTTAATTGTCAATTTTTTCGGATAATTCCAACCATCTTTCTTCTTTGTCTTCTATCTTATTGATGATGTTTTCCAATATTTTGGCTTTTTCATTGATATCTTCGGATGCTATTTTTTGATCGGCAAAAAGTTGTTCGATTTTTGCTTTTTCGGCTTCCAATTCTTTGATTTCGCGTTCTATTTTTTGAAATTCTTTTTGTTCATTGAAACTCAAATTTCCAGTTGGATTGTTTTGTTTCCAATCCTTTTTTTCGGCTTTGTTATCTTCTTTTTGGGCTACATCAGCACTGTCCTCATAGGCTCTAAAGTCGGAATAATTGCCCGGAAAATCTTCAATAATGCCCTGTCCTCGAAACACAAAAAGGTGATCGACAATTTTGTCCATAAAATAGCGGTCGTGCGACACCACAAGCAGGCAGCCGGGATAGTCCAAAAGGAAGTTTTCGAGCACGTTGAGCGTTACAATATCAAGGTCGTTTGTAGGCTCATCGAGTATCAAAAAATTTGGATTTTGAATCAAAACCGTACACAAGTACAAGCGTTTTAGCTCTCCACCACTTAGTTTTTCTACATAGTCGTGTTGTTTTTTTCGGTCAAACAAAAAGCGCTCCAAAAGCTGCCCTGCAGAGATGATTTTGCCTTTTGTTAGTGGAATATATTCGCCATATTCTTTGATAATATCGATTACTTTTTGACCCGGTTTTGGGTTGATGCCACTTTGTGTATAATAACCAATTTTGATGGTGTCGCCAGTGATGACTTTGCCTGCATCAACGGCTATTGTTTTGGTAATGAGGTTCAAAAAAGTTGATTTTCCGGTACCGTTTTTTCCAATAATACCAATGCGTTCGCCTCGCTGAAAGTCGAAACTAAAGTTGTCTAAAATAACGTGGTCTTTGAATTTCTTGAAAATTTTGTGCAGTTCAATGATTTTACTGCCCATGCGTTCCATATTTATTTCGAGTTCTACGGCATTCTCGCGGCGGCGGCTTTGCGCTTTTTCTTTGATGTCATAAAAATCATCCTGTCGCGACTTTGATTTGGTAGTTCGTGCTTTTGGTTGTCGTCGCATCCATGCCAACTCTTTGATAAACAGGTTTTGTGCCTTGTCAACACTGGAGTTTTCAGACGCAATTCGTTCTTCTTTTTTTTCTAAATAATAAGAATAATTGCCCTTGTATTGGTATAATTTTCCGTTGTCGAGTTCGATTATTTCATTGCAAACACGCTCCAAAAAAAAGCGGTCGTGAGTGACCATGAAGAGCGTAATATTTTCTTTGGCAAAATAACTTTCGAGCCATTCAATCATTTCAAGATCAAGATGATTGGTAGGTTCGTCAAGAATCAACAAATCTGGACGATTGATCAAAATAATGGCCAATGCCAAGCGCTTTTTTTGTCCTCCAGAAAGATTTTTTACTTTTAATTTAAAATCTTCTAACTTCAATTTGAAAAGAATTTGTTTGTATTGGGTTTCAAAATCCCAGGCATTGTGCTGATCCATAAGGTCAAAAGCCTTTTGATAAGCATCGGCATCATCGGGGTTTTCCAAAGCTTTTTCATACCCTTCGATTACTTTTAGAGTTGCATTATCCGAGGCAAATATACTTTCTTCGATAGTCAACTCATCTTGAAGTTGGTTGTCCTGCGACAAAAAAGCCATATTAATTCCTTTGCGAAGCACCACATTGCCGGTGTCAGATTGATCTTGACCATTGATAATCTTCATGATACAGGTTTTGCCCGAGCCATTTTTGGCTATAAAAGCTATTTTTTGATCCTTGTTGATTCCAAACGAAATATTTTCAAAAAGGGTTCGTTCGCCAAAGGATTTC